>JBJOOK010000020.1:0-8342 GCA_046051325.1 Actinomycetota bacterium
TCTTTTGTTGCAACATTGGCAGCAGCTACTTCACAAATTGCATACACCGCTTCAAAAGGTGGAGTGCTAGCAATGACACGTGAACTTGGTGTGCAATTTGCTCGCGAAGGAGTTCGAGTTAACGCTTTGTCTCCAGGACCTGTGAACACTCCGCTTTTGCAAGAACTATTTGCTAAAGACAAAGAAAGAGCACAACGTCGTCTTGTTCATATTCCAATGGGACGCTTTGGTGAAGCTTCTGAAATTGCTGCAGCTGTGGCATTTCTGGCAAGTGATGATTCTTCATTTATCACTGCATCAAATTTCTTAGTTGATGGTGGAATTACCGGAGCTTACGTAACACCGCTGTAAAGAGAAATTAAAAGAGCAAAAAGTGCTTATCGATTATTTTGATAAGCACTTGCTGCTTTTATAAGGGCAGCAAATAATCTTTTGTCTTCGCTCATTTCAGGATGCCATTGCACTCCTAAATGAAAATCTCTACTTGGATCTTCTAAAACTTCAATAGTTTCATCTTCTGCCCAACCAGTAATTGTTAATGATCCTGGATTTTCTACTGCTTGATGATGAGAAGAATTAACAATCATTTCTAAACCTAAAATTGATGATGCAAGTGAATCTGGTTTGAATCGTGCTCCATGTTGAGAAAATTTTGCAGGAGCAGGTCTGTGATCAAGTTTTGTCACATCAGGTAAATGTTGAATCAAAGATCCACCTTCAGCAACCGCCATAATTTGTAATCCTCTGCAAATTCCTAAAATTGGTAATCCAATTTCTTTGGCAGTCTTATAAAGACTTACTTCACCGGCATCACGATTTTCTCGAGGTTTATCAGCTGTTTCATGTGGATTTTGTTTATATAAACGTGCATCAACATCAGCACCACCTGCAATAATTAATCCATCTAAATTATTTACAACATGTCCACCATTTTGATCAGGTGGAAGAATTACTGCTCTTCCTCCAGCATTTGTAACTGAACTTACGTATTCAAAAGGCAAAACTGCAGCAGTGATATCCCAAGCCCCCCATTTGGCGGGTTCGACGTAACAAGAAATACCGATCACGGGTGAGTTCATAAAGAGGAGTCTGGCAGGTACTTGGCCAGAGGTGAGTTATTGGGGAAAAAGGCTATATATATGACCCAAGTGGTGAGCGTGAATTGTGAGGCTCATAGACTCGTGATTCGGTTATTCAAAAAGCTGACGTTAAGAGAGGTATGGCAAAAGAAGGCGCCATTGAGCTTGAAGGCACCATTGCTGAAACTCTTCCCAATGCAATGTTTCGGGTAGAGCTAGACAACGGCCATAAAGTTCTCGCACACATCAGCGGCAAAATGCGAATGCATTACATCAGAATTTTGCCTGACGATCGCGTAATCGTGGAGTTATCTCCCTACGATTTAACACGTGGTCGGATTGTTTACCGCTACAAATAAACCAATTACGAAAAAAAGGAAAGTATGAAAGTACAACCAAGTGTTAAGAAGATTTGCGATAAGTGCAAAGTCATTCGCAGACACAAACGCGTAATGGTTATTTGTGAAAATCCAAGACACAAACAACGTCAAGGATAACTTCACAAACAATTTGTAGTAACCATTTACGGTTATCCGTCACCTCAAATTAAATCTTGCCGATTTAAATAGAGAACGACACCTTTGGTCATCAGAAGCCAAAGACTCACCCAGGGCGGGTGAGACTGATAACACGTAACAAGACTTCTGACTTAATAGAAAAGGAAAACCGCCCAATATGGCACGTTTAGCTGGAGTTGATCTTCCTCGCGATAAGCGCGTTGAAGTTGCTCTTACTTACATTTACGGAATTGGTAAAACCCGTTCCACCCAAATGCTTGCAGCGTCAGGCGTTAATCCAAATACACGAGTAAAAGATTTAGATGAACCATCACTAAATAAACTTCGTGAATACATCGACCAAAACTTTAAAATCGAAGGTGATCTGCGTCGTGAAGTTTCTGCAGACATCAGACGAAAAGTAGAAATTGGTTCTTACCAAGGTGTTCGTCATCGTCGTGGACTTCCAGTTCGCGGACAAAGAACACACACCAACGCTAGAACTCGTAAAGGTCCGCGCAAAACCGTTGCCGGCAAAAAGATTGCAGTGAAGTAGAGGATTTGAACAATGGCTGAAAAAGAAAAAGAAAAGAAAGCTAAACCAACAGGTACAAAGAAGGTTCGTAAAAAAGTTAAGAAGAATGTTGCGCATGGTCAAGCACACATCAAATCAACATTCAACAACACAATTGTTTCCATCACAGATTTAACTGGTGCAGTTATTTCTTCATCTTCAAGTGGTCAAGTTGGATTTAAGGGTTCACGTAAATCAACACCATTTGCTGCTCAACTAGCTGCAGAAGATGCAGCGAAGAAAGCAATGGAACACGGACTTAAAAAAGTTGACGTGTTTGTTAAAGGCCCAGGATCAGGTCGCGAAACTGCAATCAGATCTTTACAAGCCTCTGGTCTTGAAGTTGGTCAAATTCAAGATGTCACCTCAGTTCCTTTCAACGGTGTGCGTTCCCGCAAACGCCGTCGCGTCTAACTTTTAACAAACAAGGAGAAAAGAAAACTTATGGCACGTTATACAGGGGCAGATTGCAAGAGATGCCGTCGAGAAAAAGTAAAACTTTACTTAAAAGGTTCCAAGTGTGACTCACCAAAGTGTCCAATGGAATCACGTCCGTTCCCACCAGGACAACACGGTAGAAACCGCGGTAAAGAATCTGAATACTCATTACAGAAACGTGAAAAGCAAAAAGCTGCACGAATCTACGGAGTATTGGAAAGACAATTTCGTAACTATTACGAAGAAGCATCAAGAAGAACTGGTAAAACCGGTGAAAACCTTCTTGAAATGTTGGAACGTCGTTTAGACAACGTCGTTTATCGCGCAGGATTTGCTAAGAGTCGTGACATGGCAAGACAAGTTGTTCGCCACGGTCACATCTTGGTTAATGGTAGAAAATTAAATATTCCTTCCTACCAAGTTTCACCAACAGACATCATCGAAGTTCGTCCCGAATCACGCGAATTAACACCATTCGTTGTGGCACGTGCCGAATCAGGTGAAAAGCCAATCCCAGCATGGTTAGACGTAGCACCACACACCATGCGAATTTTGGTAACCGCAACACCATTGCGATCACAAATCGACACAGCTGTTCAAGAACAGTTGATCGTTGAGTTGTACTCCAAGTAATAAAGCAATTCCCCAACTAAGTCATCAAATATAGGTTGACTGAGAGGCAGTAAAAATGTTAATCGCACAACGCCCGATCTTGGTTGAAGAACCAATTTCAGATACCAGAGCAAGATATATTCTCGAGCCATTGGAACCAGGTTTTGGTTACACACTCGGAAACTCACTTCGTCGCACACTCTTGTCTTCAATTCCAGGAGCAGCTGTAACAAGCATCCGCATTGAAGGCGCTTTGCACGAATTCACCACCCTTGAAGGTGTGGCAGAAGACGTAACAGAAATCGTCTTAAACATTAAAGAACTAGTTGTCTCATCTGATAACGATGAACCAACAGTTATGTACTTGAAAAAATCTGGCCCAGGAGCAGTTACTGCAGCCGATATCACAGCTCCAGCAGGAGTTGAAGTACACAATCCAAAACTTCACATTGCCACTCTTAACGGAAAAGGCAAGATTGAAATGGAATTAGTTGTGGAACGCGGTCGTGGCTATGTCACAGCTGTGCAAAACAAAGTAACTGGTGCAGAAATTGGTCGCATCCCAGTTGATTCTATTTATTCTCCAGTTACCAAGGTAACTTACAAAGTTGAAGCAACACGTGTTGAACAACGAACAGACTTTGATCGTTTGATCATCGATGTTGAGACAAAGCCATCAATGAGACCAGCAGATGCAGTTGCATCAGCAGGTAGAACATTGGTTGAACTATTTGGTTTGGCACACGAATTAAACGTGAACGCAGAAGGTATTGAAATTGGGCCATCCCCAATCGATGCTTATGCATTAGAACAACTAAATATGCCAATCGAACAACTTGACTTGACTGTTCGTTCATACAACTGTCTAAAGCGCGAAGGCGTTCATACCGTTGGTGAATTGATCACTCGCAGTGAAGCAGATTTGATGGATGTTCGTAACTTCGGTCAAAAATCTATTGATGAAGTTCATGCCAAGTTAGTAATGCTTGGTTTGAAACTCAAAGATTCACCAGCAGGTTATGACAGAACAAAAGCTGCCGGCTACATCGACGAATCAGAAGATGATGTCGTTGCTGAAGACGAAAAGTTTTAAGAACCCGCTAAGAAAAACAAGTAGGAGATAAAAATGGCATCACCAACCCAAGGTACCCGTCTTGGTGGTTCTGCATCCCATCAAAAATTGATTCTTGCTAACTTAGCAACTTCACTTTTCGAAAAAGGCAAAATCACAACCACTGAAGCAAAAGCAAGAAAGCTTCGTCCCTTTGCGGAAAGATTAATTACTTTCGCAAAAAGAGGCGACCTATCTTCACGCCGACGTGTACTAGGAATCATTAGAGATAAATCTGTGGTTCATTCTTTGTTCACCGAAATTGGTCCAAGCTTTGCAAAAAGAGAAGGCGGATACACCCGTATCACCAAAATTGGTACCAGAAAAGGCGACAACGCATCAATGGCAGTAATTGAATTAGTTGAAGCTTTGGCACAAAAAGTTGTGGCTGAAGCAGAAGGTGCAACTAAAAGAGCTGTGAAAGAAGAAGCAGCCGCACCTGCTAAAAAAGCAGCTAAGAAAACTGCAGCGAAAAAAGAAACTAAGGACGCTTAAATAGTTACCAAAAGAAAAATTAACGGGCCCGCTTCCAAAAGAGGTGGGCTCGTTCGCATTCGCCTAGATATTGCTTATGACGGAACAAACTTTTCTGGTTTTGGAATTCAACCTCAAATGCGAACTGTGCAAGGAGAATTAAATAAATCTTTAAAGAAATTCTTAAGTTTAGATAAAGTTAAAACTGTTGGTGCTGGTAGAACTGATGCTGGAGTTCATGCTCGCGGCCAAGTTGTGCACTTTGATGTTGATGAAATTCTGTGGTCAAAAATAAAAGATCCGATGTATAAATTTAGAAGAATCTTGCCTAACGATATTCAAGTTCGAAAAGTTTCCATTGCTCACCCAGATTTTGATGCTCGATATTCTGCATTAACTAGAAGATATTCCTACACAATTTCTGATGCCAAAGATGGTGTTGATCCACTTAATTCTAGATATGTTTTAGATTATCGAAAAAAACTAGATCATCATGCAATGAATAAAGCTAGCAAGGAACTACTTGGCTTAAATGACTTTTATGCTTTTTGTAAAACCCGCGAAGGTTCAACCACCATTAGAAATCTAATTAAATTCAATTGGTCGAGAAAAAGTGATTATGTGATCTGTGAAGTAATTGCAGATGCTTTTTGCTACTCCATGGTCAGAGGTTTAGTTGCCTCAATTATTCAAGTAGGAGATGGCAAAAGAGCTGAGTCTTGGCCCAAAGAAATTATGCAAAAGCGAAAGAAAATAACTGATCTAAACGTGGTTCCTGCAAATGCTTTAGTACTTGAAGAAGTGACATATCCTCACCCTTCAAAGCTAAAAGAGCAGTATGAAATCACAAGAAGACTGCGCAAACTCGAGGACTAGTTAGCAAAACCTGGTGTGTAGAGTTGGCTCTAAATTAAGTCAAAAATTAAGAAGAGAGAAACTTAAATGAACTCCACCAAAGTTTGGTTAAACGATGAGTTGGTGGATGCCGATAAGGCAATGGTAAGTATTTTTGACCACGGATTCACAGTCGGTGATGGTGCTTTTGAAACTTTAAAAGTAGTAAATGGTCAACCAGTTGCAATTACTCGCCACATCAAAAGATTAATTCACTCACTAAACACTATTGGAATTGAATTAAACAGCGAAGAAATTTTAAAGAAGGCAGTCAATGAAGTAATCCTTGCCAATAAATCACTCGGTGATGTCATGAGAATGAGAATTACCTACACCAGTGGTGTTGGTCCTCTGGGCTCTGATCGCACCAAAGACAATTTCACTCTGGTAGTGGCAGTAAGTCCAGAATCTGTTTGGCCTGAGACTGCAATTGTTGCAACAGTAACTGACCCTCGAAATGATAAGTCAATGTTGGCTGGATCAAAAACTACTTCTTATGCTCAAAATGCAGCATTACTTTCAGTTGCTCGAAAACTTGGTGCACACGAAGCGATCATGCCAAACACCAAAGGTGAATTGTGTGAAGGAACAGGTTCAAATATTTTTGTGGTCAAAGATGGTCAAGTAATGACTCCACCATTAAGTGGTGGTTGTTTAGGTGGAATTACTAGAGCTTTAGTTATCAAATGGTTTGATGTCAAAGAAGTAGATTTGCCAATGACAGCACTTCGTGATGTTGATGAAGCATTCTTAACTTCTTCCACCAGAGATATTCAACCAATTTCTAAAATTGATGATCGCCTGCTTAATGCTCCCGGACCAGTTGCCTCAAAGATGCGTCAAGAATTCATCGCAAAACTAGCCCAAAATTATGATGCTTAAAGGCCATTTTCCCTCACAAATTTAGGCAATACCCTCGATGGCACGAAGCCAATAAGGGTTGGGTAATCTAGGACTTCGAGCAAGTTGAGAAACAAAAGCCCCAAAAGAGAAAAGAAAAGAAAACTGTGCGTACTTTCAGTCCCAAGGCCACCGAGATAACTCGTGCTTGGCACGTTATCGATGCAAATGACATTCCATTAGGACGTATTGCATCAGCTGCAGCAACCATTCTTCGCGGTAAACACAAAGCAATTTTTGCACCTCACGTTGACACAGGCGATTTTGTAATCGTTATCAATGCTGGCAAGGTTGCACTTTCAGGTTCAAAGCGTCAACAAAAGAAAGCATTCACCTACTCTGGTTTTCCAGGTGGTTTAACAGCAATTGGTTACGACAAATTATTAGAAACAAACCCACAACGTGCAATTGAAATTGCAGTTAAGGGAATGCTTCCTCACAACAAACTTGGTCGTCAATTAATTAAGAAACTAAAAGTTTATGCAGATGCAAATCATCCACACGTTGCACAAGATCCAAAGCCATACGAAATTAAACAAATCAAGCAGATTGCAAACTAAGAGGAAAATATCTTGAGCGAATCAGAAAACTACGTAACCAGCGAATCATCAAAATCTTTTGCACCACTTAAGACTGGTGTGCAGGCACCAAGTGCAGGAACTGGTAGAAGAAAAGAAGCAATTGCAAGAGTTCGTATCGTTCCAGGTAATGGCAAGTTCGTTGTTAACGGTAAAGAATTAGCAGTGTATTTTCCAAACAAATTGCACCAACAATTAGTAAATGATCCATTTAAAGTTTTAGGTATTGAAAAGAACTACGACGTTATTGCTCACATTGTGGGTGGCGGTTCAAGTGGTCAAGCAGGAGCGCTTCGTTTAGGAATTGCTAGAGCATTAAACGCAGTTGATAGAGATGTTAACCGTCCAGTTTTGAAAAAAGCAGGATTCTTAACCCGTGATCCAAGAGTTATCGAACGTAAGAAAGCTGGCTTGAAGAAAGCTCGTAAGCGTTCTCAATACAGCAAGAGATAATTACATGGGCCGATTATTCGGCACCGATGGTGTGCGAGGCAGTGCCAACAAAGATCTCACTCCTGAATTAGTTTTTTCCCTTGGTAAATCTGCATCTTTAGTTATTGCTCAACGTCATGGCAAAGGTAAAGCCAAAGCAGTTGTGGGCAGAGATCCTCGAGCATCTGGTGAAATGTTAGAAGCTGCATTAATCGCAGGGCTAGCAACAGTTGGTGTGGATGTATTAAAAGTTGGAGTATTACCAACTCCAGCAATTGCATATTTAACAAAATATTATGGTGCTGATTTAGGTGTAGTTTTATCTGCTTCTCATAACGTATTTTCCGATAATGGTGTCAAATTCTTTTCTAAAGATGGTAAAAAATTACCTGATGAAGTAGAAGATGAAATTGAAAAAAACTTAGAAACTAAAGTTCCACATCCAACGGGCAGTGATGTAGGCCGAGTAAAAGAAATGGCTGATGCCTACGAAGCATATTTAGCTCATCTTTTAGAAACAATAAATACTGGTGCTTTAAAAGGTTTAAAAATTGCAGTTGATTGCGCTAATGGTGCTGCAAGTGAAGTTGCTCCAGATCTTTATTCCAGAGCAGGAGCCGAAGTTATTGCAATACATAACGCTCCCAACGGAATTAATATCAACGATAATTGTGGATCAACACATTTGGAATCATTAATTGAAACAGTTAAGAAAAATAATTGCGATTTAGGCATTGCACATGATGGAGATGC
>JBJOOK010000021.1:0-8252 GCA_046051325.1 Actinomycetota bacterium
TCTTGCTGGGTATCCAGAAATTCCATCTTTCTTTCTTAATTCATTAAATTGATCTAGTCTTCCGGTAAACATTTTGTGAACGTATGACTGATGTCCGGTATCCCAAACAATTGAATCTTTAGGTGAATCAAAAACTCTGTGAATGGCAATAGTTAATTCAACTACGCCAAGATTTGGACCAAGATGGCCACCAGTTTTAGAAACTCGATCAATTAAAAATTCTCGGACTTCTTTAGCTAAAGCTGGAATTTGGGCAGCAGGGATTTTTTTTAGATCTGATGGTGAATTAATGGATTGCAAAATTCCCATAAATCTCCACCTTCCTCATCTGCTCTCGTGCCTGTTTAATCCTAGAACGATTCTCGTTGACCGCACTTTCCCCTAAATGCTACTTAAAGACGCGTGACTTCCCATTTCACGCTTGCCTCGAGTGGCTTTCCAGGAGAAACAATGTGTCGGGGGTGATTAACCGCATCAGGAGGCCCAGTCTGGGGCTCAATACAAAAAACGTCTTCCGGTTCATCAAAAATTACAAACGTATCCACATCTGAAGAAAAATCAATTCTTAAGGCATCAGGCCACTCGACGAATCCTTTTCCAGTTGGAACATCAAAAGCGTCATCAAAAGGTGGAATTCCTATCTGCTTAGTTTTGTTAAGAGTAAAGAAATTTTCATCCTTTTCATATTGAGAAATCGCTTCTATTCCAAATTTGGCAGGTTTACCTTTTTCAAGTTGTCTCTTAAACCATGGATGCCAACCAATCTCAGCTGGAAATTCTCCACTTGTCGAAGAAACAGTTACTTGGCATTTGACAAAATTATTTGTGATTGACCATTTTTGGACTATCTCCATTTTTACCGGCCACTTATCATTTGTTTCGTGAAGCATCTCAACTGAAGTTTCAGTTTGATTTCGAATTTGTCCTTCACTAAACAAAACCGTTCCATGAATTGCCCAGTTTTGAAAATTTACATCTTGTGGGAAATTTTTTCCTTTAAAAACAACTTGATTATCTCTAATGCGTCCAGCCCATGGGGCCATCAAGTACCAACCACCAATTAAAGGGTGATCTCCTTTTGGTCCAAGAATTTGTAATTCATCAACAAACCATTGGGTAGCGCGACCACCGGCAATAGAATCAATTATTAATTTATGTTTACCACTTGCAATTTCAATAATCATTTCAAATCCTTAAGGTTTGAAAAGAAAATAAGCTAACTCGTTCGTGATTTCCGACTCGTAATTGCATCAGCGGTTGCAGCAAGTAACAACACTCCACCTGTGATTGCCAGGTTTAATCCTGAAGCCAAACCAATAAGTCCTAGACCGTTGTCAATTACCGCGATTACAAAACCACCAATTACTGCATCACTTAATCTGCCACGTCCGCCAAACAAACTCACTCCACCAACAACAGCGGCAGCAATTGCGTTTAACACAATTGATCTTCCAGCTGCAGCATCAACTGATGCTTGGCGAGAAGCCATAAGAATTCCAGCAATGCCTGCAAAAGTTGAAGAAATCATAAAGACTGTGATTCTTACTCGACTTACTTGAATTCCGGCACGTCTGGCAGCTTCTGCGTTTCCACCAACTGCATAAACGTGTCTACCAAATTTAGTTCTGTTTAATACAAATGTTCCAACAGCTAACAAAATCAAAACAATTGGCACTACATAAGGTACTCCTCGTAAAGAAGTAACAGCTGGGTTTGCGCCGCGTTCTACGTTAAGAAAACTTACAAAACCAGCTCCAACAACTAAAATTGCTGCGGATCTAAAAATTAATATTCCTAGAGGTTTGTTTTGTTGACCTGAAGATGTTCTTTGTCGACGTGAATAAATTGAAGTTCCTAGATAAGACAAGAAAACAATCGCCAATAAAATCCAACCAAAAGCCAATGGCATTGGGGTGTTCATGATGGCAAGAATTGGTGGAGCATCAATTCCAATTAATCCGCCTTTACCAACAACAACTAATTGCAAACCTTGAAATGCTAAGAAGGCTGCTAGCGTTACGACGAACGAGGGTATTCCAACTTTTGCAACTAAGAGCCCTATGAGAAAACCAATAAGCATTCCCATTGAAATCGCAATAACAGCAGCAATCGGCCACGCAACTCCGTAGTTAGACATTGTTATAGCTAAAAATGCTGCAGATAATCCTGCAGTCACACCTGCTGATAAATCAATTTCACCTAAAAGCAAAACGAAAGTTAATCCCATTGCAAGTGTTGTAACTGTTGCAGTTTGGGTTAATAAGTTAGCGAAGTTAATTGGTTTTAAGAAGATTGGATTTGCCACAGCAAAAATAGTGGCAAGAATTACCAAACCAAGTAAAGCTGGTAAAGATCCGGTTTCGCCACCTTTTACTCGAGCGATGTAATTTCGACCAGCATCTAGGAAAGAACCTTCGTTGCCAGTTTGAATTGCGTTTTGATTACTCACTTAGGCACCAACTTCTTGTGTTTTTGCACCAGTGATGTAGCCAACTACATCTGCTTGGTTGGTTTCTGATTTCTTAACCGCAGCTGTCATTTTGCCCAAATAAAGAACGTAAATTCGATCAGCTACTGCAAAAACGTCTTGCAAATTGTGGGAAATAATAATTACGGCTTTTCCAGCATCTGCCAGTCTTCTAACTAGTTGCAAAACTTGCTCTGTTTGGGCAACACCTAAAGCTGCAGTTGGTTCATCCAAGATAACAACTTTGTTATTCCACAAAACTGCTCTAGCAATAGCTACGGTTTGTCTTTGTCCACCGGAAAGTCGAGCAACTTTTTGTCTCACTGATTTAACAGTCTTTACTGAAAGTGAAGTCAAAGTGTTTGCAGCTTCTGATTCCATGTGGCCTTCATCAAGCACGCCAGTGTGTGCTGCTTCTCGACCTAAAAACATATTGTGCACGATGTCTAAGTTGTCGCAAAGTGCTAAATCTTGATAAACAACATCAATGCCTAAATCAGCTGATTGTCTTGGACTGTGTAGTTCAACTGGTTTGCCTTCAAAAAGAATTGTTCCTGCGTCATATGGCTGGATTCCTGCTAAACCTTTAATAAGAGTTGATTTGCCTGCACCGTTATCTCCAACAAGAGCGGTTACTTCACCGGCACGAACCGAAAAGTTTACGTCCTTTAATACTTCAACTGGACCAAAGCTTTTCTTAACACTTTTTAATTCGATTACTGGAGTATCACTTGACAAGAAAATCCCCTTTTTCGTCAAAAATGCTCGTATTACATATTTGGTCTTGACACCTTATTACAGGTGCCAAGACCAAATATAACTATCTATAAATCAGATCTTAGGAAAGACCGATTTCTGTACACTTTGCTGCTGCGTCGCCGGTGCAAACATCTGCTGCGGTTAGACCACTGCGATCAAGTGCTTGTTTGAAACCATCAAGTGATGCTGCATCTGCATACAACGCTTGTGGTGTCGCTGCTTGGAATGGTGTTCCGTCAGCCAATTGTTTATTGGTTGTTGGGGTTTCACCCTTCAAGATTGCGATTGCCAATTCAGCTGCTGTTGAAGCTTCAACTAAGTAATCTTTGAAGACAGTCATACATTGCTTGCCTGACAATACGTTGTTCATTCCTTCTTTAGAAGCATCTTGACCTGAAACTGGAACGGTCAATTTGTTCTTATCAAGGATTGCGATTGCAGATGCTGCGTTGGTGTCGTTTGCTGACACAACTGCGTCAACTTTTCCACCATTTGCAGTAAGTGCTTGTTCGAAGTTGGTACCAGCTTTGGCACCATCCCATGAACCGTCTGGACGCTTTGCGCCAAGTTTTGCTTTGTCAACTTCAACACCAGCAGCTTTTAATGCTGTGTCATAGCCTTCAGCAAACATTGCAGCGTTACCGTCTGTTGGGTCTCCATCAAGGAAGATTAATTCAGCGGTCTTTGGATCTTTTCCAGCGTCAGCAAGACACTTTAAGATTCCTTCGCCTTGAAGAGTTCCAACTGTTACGTTGTCAAATGAAACGTAGTAGTCAACACCTTCGATTGGACGATCGTAAGCAATGGTTGGTACACCTTGTGCCTTGGATTTGGCAGCAACTTGTGCGCCAGCACCTTGGTAATCGGTGATAATCATTACGTTGCAACCTGATGCAAGCATTTGATCACCAATGGTGAGCATCTTTGCAGTGTCGCCTTCAGCATTTTGAATGTCGGTTGTGAAACCGGCTGCTTCTAAAGCTTCTTTAAGTGCTGGACGATCTCCATTTTCCCAACGTGGGGAAGATGCAGAGTCTGGCAAAATTACACAAGCTAGACCACTTGCAGCACCTGCTGCTGTGTCTTCGCTTGCAGCGGTATCGCTACCACTTGAACATGCTGCTAATAAAAGAGCTGCTGCAGCGGTAACTGCGGCTACTCCGAAAGAGCGTTTTAACACTCAGTTCTCCTTTGTTTTGTTGGATCATGATTTAAAACAAATAAAGCTTTTGGCTCTATTTATTTCAAACCAAGTATGTGGTCAATCGCTAGCTGATCGAGTCTCTCGTTAAAGTAACCACGTTCAGCCAGTTTGTCGGCGTCAAATACCTCCTGTTTCAACTTGTTAGCTGAATCTGAGGAATAACCTCCGACAGTTTTTTGTGATAGTGAATCATGACCTGAAACTTTATGTGCAGCTTGAACTTCAGGATCTGCATCATAAGCACGTGCTTTTTCAGCAAGAGCTAAATAGTTTTTCATGGAATTCTTAGCAAATTCCCAAATTCCATCGCCATGTTCATTTCTATAGGGACGAGAATCAAAATGTTTTGGACCTGCATAACCAGTCTTTTCTAACAATCTCACCAAGAAGAAGTTATCTTTAATTCCTTCTGATCCAAAACGAAGATCTTGGTCATAGCGACCAATCTTTTGATCGTTTAAGTCAATGTGGAATAACTTCTCTTGCCAAATTGCCTGAGCAACACCTTGATAGAAAGAAAGACCAGCCATAGTTTCGTGAGCAACTTCTGGATTAATTCCCACCATGCTTGGGTCATCAAGTTTTTCAATAAATGCCATCATGTGACCAATTGTGGGTAAGAATGTGTCGCCTCTTGGTTCATTAGGTTTTGGTTCAAGAGCCATACGCATCTTGTAACCCTTGTCTTTTATGTAACCAATAAAGAAGTTCATTGCTTCTCTATATCTCTCTAATGCATCAAGAGGATATTTAGAACCAGCTGCTTCAACACCTTCACGACCACCCCAGAAAACGGCAGTTGGTGCACCAAATTCTGCTCCGACATCAAGTGCGTTCAATACTTTTTGAATTGCATATTTTCTAATTTGTGGATCATTTGAAGTAAATGCTCCGTCTTTGAAAACTGGGTGAGTAAATAAGTTTGTTGTAGACATAGAAACAACAACACCTGAATCATCAAGTGCTTTTCTGAAATCTTTTTTAATTTTATCTTGTTCAGCTAATGTTGATTTGTAAGGAAGTAAGTCATCATCATGAAATGAAACTCCCCAAACATTTAATTCACCAAGTTTTCTAACAAAATCAGCTGGATAAATTGGTGGTCTGGTAGCAGTACCAAATGGATCGGTGCCTAAATGGCCAATCGTCCAAAGTCCAAAAGCAAACTTGTCTTCCCTTTTTGGAGTAAAGGAATTTCCCATTTGAACCTCTTTCGTATTTGCGAACATCTTGCGATTTATTGCAACTATGTCAACTTACTCTGTGGGGTCCTGGTAGTGCCACCTGAGGTGATTGCTTTTTGGGCACAATCGGGTTACTTTTTCATAACTTTTTGTCACTCTAGTTCATAAATTAGACATAGCTTTCTTGGAAGGCCTCACGATAGGCCTTTCGCACAGATTCTTGATAATTAATCTCTTTCACAACACTTCCCTTTATTTCCCAAGTAGGTGGATTTTTTGATCCACTCAAAGCCCATGCCGCTTGTCTTGCTGCGCCATCTGCCACATATTCGGCAGCAGGTGGAATGTGAACAGGAACATTAAATAGCGTTGCAGCAATTTCTTGTACTGCTTTTGATGCTGCAGCTCCTCCAATCAATACGACTCTGTTTGGTTTTGTGCCTTGACCAAAATTCGTAATTACATCACTTGCTTCTGCAAGGGAGCAAAGCATTCCTTCAATACATGCTCTAGCAAAATTTGCTGGCGTTAAATTACTTCTAGTTAAACCGTGCATTGATCCTTTAGCGTTGGGCAAATTAGGTGTTCTTTCACCATCTAAAAATGGTAATAAAACTAAACCTTCTGATCCTGGTTTAGCAGTTAGCGCTAATTCTGCAAATTGATCAAGTGAAACGTTTAATACTGCAGCACCTGCATTGATAACTCTTGCTGCATTTAAAGTACAAGCTAAAGGTAAATAATTTCCAGTTGCATCAGCAAATCCAGCAATAATTCCACTGGCATCATTTGTGGGATTGCTTGAAACTGTGTAAGCAGTTCCCGAAGTTCCAAGAGAAATAACAATGTCTCCAGTTGCAGCACCCAATCCAAGGGCTGCTGCCATGTTGTCACCCGTTCCTGGTGCAACAGAAATTCCACTTGTGGTTTGTCCAATAATTTCATTTGGGGAAGCAACTCTTGGAAGTTGTACTTCTTTACCTAAAGCAAGTTTTAATAAATCTTTTCTATATTCATTAGTTTGTGGTGACCAATAACCAGTTCCTGAAGCATCTCCCCTATCGGTGACATATTCATCAGGGGTGCCCATCAACTGCCAAGTGAGCCAATCATGAGGAAGCATTACTCCACTAACTTTTAGGGCATTTTCCGGTTCATTAGTTGCAAGCCAACGCAATTTTGTAACAGTAAAAGATGCCACTGGAACTGAGCCAACTGCATCAGCCCATTTATTTGGTCCGCCTAATTCCTTAATCAAATCGGTGGCAGCATCTGCTGATCTTGTGTCATTCCATAACAAAGCATCTCTAACAATTTGTTTGTTGTCATCGATTACAACCATGCCGTGTTGTTGGGCACCAATTGAAATTACTTGCACATCATCTAATAAACCTTTAGTTGAATTTGTTAATTCACCCAACCATTTACTTGGAGAAATTTCTGTGGCGTCAGGATGAGTTCCTCGGCCTTCGCGAATTAATTCGCCAGTTTCAGCATCACGAACAACAATTTTTACAGATTGTGTTGATGAATCAACACCTGCTACTAATTTTCTAGTCATATTTTTACTTTAAGAAGCTGCAAGTTGTCGTAACACATAAGGCAAAATTCCACCATGGCGGAAATAATCAGCTTCTCCTGGCGTATCAATTCTTACTTTGGCGGTGAAAGTTTTTGTTCCGTTTTTGCCTGTTGCAATTACTTCAACATTTTGTGGAATCTTTCCGCTATTTAATTCTTCAATTCCTTTAATATCAAAAGTTTCTGAACCATCTAGCCCAAGTTTTTCTGCATTTTCGTTGTTATTAAATTGCAGTGGTAAAACTCCCATGCCAACTAAATTGCTTCTGTGAATTCTTTCGTAAGACTCTGCAATAACAGCTTTTACTCCAAGTAACGCTGTTCCTTTTGCTGCCCAATCACGAGATGAACCTGAACCATATTCAACACCAGCAATTATTATTAAAGGAGTTTTGTCATTTAAGTAATCAACACTTGCATCATAAATTGTATCTTGTTGATTATTTTTAAAGTTAAATGTAAATCCGCCTTCAACATCTTTTAGTAATTTATTCTTTAATCTGATATTGGCAAATGTTCCACGAATCATTACTTCGTGATTTCCACGGCGTGAACCATATGAGTTGAAATCTTTCTTATCAATTCCGTGTTGTGTTAGATATTTTCCAGCTGGAGAATCAGCTTTGATACTTCCAGCAGGTGAAATGTGATCTGTTGTTACAGAATCACCTAACCAAGCAAGTACTCGAGCAGATGAAATATCTGAAACTTTTCCTGGTGTTTTTGGCATGTTTTCAAAATATGGCGGTTTTCTTACATAAGTACTGGAATCTGCCCAAGTAAAAGTTTTACCAGTTGGAGTGGAAAGTCTTTGCCATTTTTCATCACCCTTGAAAACATCTGCATAACGTTTGGTAAACATTTCAGAATCGATAGCACCTTTAATTGTTTCTTGTATTTCACTGGTTGAAGGCCAAATGTCTTTCAAATAAATTGCTTTACCTTCTTGATTAGTACCAATTGCGTCATTGTTTAGATCAATATTCATAGTTCCAGCAATGGCATAAGCCACAACTAAAGGTGGAGAAGCAAGGTAATTCATTTTCACATCAGGATT
>JBJOOK010000022.1:0-8499 GCA_046051325.1 Actinomycetota bacterium
CGGATTAGTTGCTGCAATTATTTGTAGTTTAAGTATTCGTATTTCTTTATATAAATCTGTTCGTGAAGGCTTTGGTCAAATCATTGGAACTGTAATTGGAGCAGGAGTTGCCCTTGGCACTGTGTTTTTATTTGATTTTGGAATAATTGCCATTGGTACCACAGTTTTATTTTGCGCCATTGTGGCAAGAGCTTTAAGACTTGGTGAAGTAGCTTCAGTAAATGTGCCGGTAACTGCTCTGATTGTTATTGGACCTGGTTTAAATGAAAATACGGCAGTTCATAGATTGTGGTCAACTTTAATTGGCGCTGGAGTTGCTATTGCATTTTCATATTTTTCTCACGCAAAAACTCCTGCAGGTAGAACCCTTGATTAAAAAGATTTCCGCATTGTTTTCTTCTATGTCGCAAGGTTTAGATCAAGGCTTAAATCAAACAAATGCCAGCATTTGGTTAACTGAAGCTAGATTACTTGTGGAAGAATTACCAAAGATTAAATCTCAAGCATTAGAAGCAAAAGCCTATGCTCGGTGGTCACCTCTAGAAGAAGTTGATGAAGCAGAATCTTTGTATTTAAAAGCAGTCGCTTTTGAACATATTGTGGTGCAGGTAAGAACAATTGCTCGAACCATTTTTGATTTAAGTGTGGATAGGAATTTACCAAAAGTAGCCCAACTTGAATTATCTAGAGGCTTATTGGTTGCTTCAAAAGCAGTGCGAAGAAAAGTTGATGTGATCAAATCCGATGATATTTTTTCAGCAACTGATGAGATCGCCGAAGACTTAAGAAATGCAGGACACGTGTTAGCACAAGAACTTATCAAGCAAAGAAATGAACTAGCGCAAGAAGTATTAGTTAGGACATTATCAATTGTTTCTAATGTGCAAATCATTGCTGATTCATTAGATGAATCCTCGCCAGCATTACATGATGTGATGACTCCTGAAGAAGGACCAGAAAACAAAATCCTAAAAGTTCCAGTTAATGTTCAATCCAAAACTTTATGGAAAAGAATTTGGCGATTAATTAGGGTTTTCCTAAGACGCTAGTCGTAGTTGGTGATGACCCAAACTGGATCATCACCAACCTTGAACCCCCGACGGGACTTGAACCCGCAACCTCATCGTTCGTTGGCGACGTGCTCTTCCTTTGAGCTACGGGGGCAAGAAAATAATCGCATTTTTGAAAGTACGACGATTAGCCTTTGATTTATTTTGTTGATAACTAACTGATGTGGATAAACCAAAAGGATTACATTTTTACTTTTTGATTGACAAAGTTTTTTGTTGATGTGATGATAGAGATACGTTGGCGAGGGCTTCTTAGAGAAACCTCATCGTTAAATACCCCGCTTTAAGCGGGGTATTTTTTTATCTTGTATTCGAATAGACTTACGACGTATTTACCAAGGAGACTCTTAAACTTTGAAAACTGTGGTTTTGATAGGCACATTAGACACCAAAGGTGTTGAGTATGAGTTTGCCAGAAATCGTTTTCAAAAAGCAGGATTAAAAACAATACTTATAAATGCAGGAATTCTTGGTCAATCCCCAATTCAAAGTGATGTAACAAATGAGCAAGTCGCCCTTGCTGGTTCTAGTGATTTACAAACTTTAAAGATTAAAAATGATCGAGGCTTTGCAGTTTCAGTTATGACTAAAGGTGTTAACCAAATAGTGCAAGACCTTTATAAAAAGGGTGAGCTAGATGCCGTCTTTGCTTTAGGTGGAAGTGGTGGTTCAACTATTTCTTCTTTTGCCATGAGGAATCTTCCCATTGGTGTTCCTAAGGTTTTAGTCTCAACATTAGTAAGTAGTAATGCTGCATCTTTTGTAGGTGAAAGCGATATGGCACTTTTTGCATCCGTTGTTGATATTGCGGGAGTTAATTCTCTTTCTGCCAAAGTTATTGCTAACGCCGTTGATGCCACCATTGGCATGGTTAATAGTGAAAAAGTTGATATTAAAAATAACAAGAAATTAGTAGCAGCTTCTATGTTTGGGGTAACTACCCAATGTGTTACAGATGCTAGAAAAATCTTAGAGAAAAATGGTCTAGAAGTTATCACTTTTCATATGACTGGCACTGGTGGAAGATCAATGGAAAATCTGATTCGCCAAGGTTTCATTAATGCAGTATTAGATATAACAACCACAGAAATATGTGATGAAATAGTTGGTGGAACTCTTTCTGCAGGAGCAGATCGTTTAACTGCAGCTGTTGAGATGAAAATTCCTCAAGTGGTTTCTGTTGGCGCTCTAGATATGGTTAATTTCGGAAGTAAAAATACAGTGCCTGAAAAATTTAAAAATAGAAATCTTTATGTTCATAATGAAAACGTAACTTTAATGAGAACAACACCTGAAGAATGTGAAAAAATTGCTCTAGATATAGCCACCAAACTTAACAAGGCGACAGCTCTAGTAACTCTTTTTTTACCTCTCAAGGGAGTCTCAGCAATTGCTATAAAAGGTGGGGTCTTCTTTGATCAGGAAGCAGATGATGCTCTTTTCTCAACTTTGAGGAAAAATGTGGGAAACAATGTCGAACTAATCGAACTAGATTGTGCGATAAACGATAATGATTTCAGCACAGCCATAGCTAACAAATTGATCCAACTAGTAAAAGTGGGTAAATAGATGCCAGCCATTTCCAGAAGTGTTGCTTTAGCAAACTTTAGAAAACAAATTGCTAGTGGAACAGCTGTTATTGGAGCAGGAGCTGGAACTGGAATATCTGCTAAATGTGCAGAAGCAGGTGGCGTTGACATAATTATTATTTATAACTCTGGTCGCTATCGCATGGCAGGACGTGGATCTTTATCTGGTCTGATGCCTTATGGCGATGCTAATGAAATTGTGATGGAAATGTCTAGAGAAGTTTTACCAGTTGTTAAACACACTCCAGTATTAGCAGGAGTTTGTGGTACAGATCCTTTTAGACAAATGCCAATCTTTTTAAAACAGATAAAAGAAATTGGTTTTAGCGGAGTTCAAAACTTTCCTACTGTTGGACTTATTGATGGTAACTTTCGTCAAGGTTTAGAAGAAACCGGTATGGGTTATGACTTAGAAGTTGACATGATCAGAGAAGCAAGACAATTAGATTTGTTAACTGCTTCTTATGTATTTGAGGCCAAAAGTGCAGAAAGTATGACTAAAGCTGGTGCAGATATTTTAGTTCCTCACATGGGTTTAACCACTAAAGGAATGATTGGGGCCACTTCTGCTTTAACACTTGATGACTGCGTGCCCTTGATTCAAGAAATGACAGATGTAGCCAAGAAAATAAATCCTGACATCATTGTGATCTGTCATGGTGGACCAATTGCTGAACCTGAAGATGCCAAATACATATTGTCAAAGACTAAGAACGTGGAAGGATTCTTTGGAGCTTCCTCCATGGAACGACTTCCCACCGAATTGGCCATGACTGAAAACATGAAGAAATTCAAGAGTTTAAAGATCTAAGGAAGAAAATGTCAAAACAATTCTTTAAAAAAGAAGAATTACCAATCACCACCTTTGAGTGGGGCGATGTAGTTAATCGTTTAGAACCAAAAACATCAGGTTGTGAGACCTTTGTGGTGATGGATGTAACCCTTGATCCAGGTGGAATGCATAACTTTCATAAGCATGTTGATCAAGATGAAATCATTATCGTTCTCAAAGGCAAAGTTGAACAATGGGTTGATAAGAACAAGCAAATACTAAATGCAGGAGATTCAGCTTTTGTTCCTAAGAACACTGTTCATGCCTCATTCAATATTTTTGATGAACCAGCCACTTTACAAGTAGTACTTGCCCCAGCAACAGGTGAAACTGGTTATGAATTAGTGGATGTTGCTGAAGAAGAGCCTTGGAAGTCAATTAGATAATTGCTGAATGGTTGATCTGTATCCAGCCAAGAAAAAAATTAAAGCTAGACCTGAAGGAATCATCATCAGCAATGGTGCAAACTCAGCACCAAGTTTGTTCATATAAACACCAATTAAATATGGAAAAATCATTGATCCTGAAATTGAAGAAAAGAAAATAAAACCTGTTATTCGAGCATTACCAGGACTAATTTTTACTACCCACGCGAAAGCCATTGAGAACACCGGACCGCCCGATAGTCCTAATAAAATTATTGCTAGCCAATAAAGATCAGTTGCATAAAGTAAAAAGAGGGCTGGAATTAAACATGCGACTGAGAGAAGTGTAACTATCCCAAAATTAAGTCTGTCAATGTATTTCAGCAAAACTAATCGAATAGCTAGAAGGGAAATAAAGAATACAGATAGTCCAAGAGATGCTTTTGAGGTAGACCAGCCTTTAGCTAATAAGTAACTTGGAATCCAGCCTGTAGCTGATGCTTCTAACCCAACATAGGCAGAAATTCCTAACAGTAATAGAACTATAGAAGAATTATGGTTTGATTTTTTATGAGATTCTTCAGGTTTGTGAAGCAATTGACCTTCAGTATTTGAATAAAATACTGCTGCAATTATAAATGCTAGAACAATAAATAAACTCAAAACTCCTGCATAGTAATTAAGAAGTGTTAAGCCAAATAAACTTGGAACTAAAATAGAGGCTGTGGCAAATCCAATATTGTTTTTATTAGCTCTTCTTGAGGCTTCAATTCCTCCTACGTCAACAACTAATTGTCCGATTGCAACCTGAACAATTCCAAAACTTACTCCAATAATTACAACTCCAAACAATACAAAATTCCAAGTTGGGGCAATTACTAATAAGCCAATACCAATTCCAACAGTAACTGTCCCGATTGATCCAGCAATAGCACCTCTTATTTTGTCAACAAAGTATGTTGCAATAAATACGCCAACAATTCCACTTAAACCAGTTAAGGCAAAAATTCTTCCACCGATTGCTAAATCAAGTGAGTATTTTTCTATGTAATAAGGAACTAAAACGCCATAACCTGAAACAAAGCCACCTAATACACCAATTGTTGCAATGGCAGCTCGAACACTATTTTTATTTAGTTTTAATGATGACATGAAAGCTTATTAAGTAGCGTCCTGATCGAATTTTTTTTGCACTTGAGGTTTAGTTTCTTCTTTGTCATCAAATACATTATTTGCTAATTTAGATGGATCTAAGTTCGATAAATTCTTTAAATCTAAATCTTTAATACCTGCAGATTGAACTATGTCATCTTTAGCTTTAGATGCCATATCTTTAACATTTCGAAGCATCTTTACGCCTTGAGCAATATATTTAGGCAGTTTTTCAGGACCAACTACTAATAAGCCGATGATGGCTATAACCAATAATTCAAAGAATCCGATGTCTAACAAGATGAGACTTCCTTCTCAAAGTTGAGGATTTCCTGCCTTGCCCTAAAGATACTCTTAAGGTGACTCGGCTAAGTCTGGTGTCTTGAGGTTCACTAAAATTATCTAAGCACCTCACAAGAAATCACCTGGGAGAATCTAATTCAATGAGTGATAAGACTTCAGTTGCCGTCATCCTGGGAGGCCGCAACTCCGAGAACTACCGATCCTGCCAATCAGCCCGAGATGTAATTTCTGCTTTAGAAGAAAAAGGCTATTTAGTTTCTGCCTACGGCATGACCATGGAAGCTAACTGGATTTCTTTTGGTGATTTGAATTCACTTAAAAATGCGTTAAAGAAAGATGCTTTTGAATTAACTGATGAATCAGTTAAAGACATTGCTGGCACAACTGAATCTTTATTGCCTCCAACTTCCCTATTAGAAACCACTGTTGTTTTCTCAACATTGATGGGTGCTTGGGGATCTGATGGAACTATGCAAGGAATGTTAGAAACCGAAATTGTGCGCTTTGTTGGATCTGACACCTTAGGTGGGGCAATCTCCAGTGATAAATCAACAGCAAAATTATTAATGGAAGCTGTAGAAATTCCAACACCAAAACATGTAATTATTCCTGATAAATCTTGGCGCAGAGATCCATTATCAAATGTGGCACGAGCTGCGGCATTAAAAACTCCACTGATATCTAAACCAGCAAGAGGAAGTAATGGTGTGGGAATTACCTACATTAGAGTTCCCCGAGACTTTAAAAAAGGCGTTGATATTGCCAGAAACTTTGATGGCCGAGTAGTTGTTGAGAAATATCACCAACCTGCACAACTGTTTGAATGTAACGTAGTAGAGGATGAAAAAGGTAAACCAGTTCTTAGTGCAATTATCCAAACTAATTGGAATGAAAAAGATAGAATCTTCAATTTTATCTCAAGAACTGATGCTTCCTCATTCTCATTTTCAAAATTAACTAGCTTAGATCCAGAAGTTGTGAAGTTAGTTCATGATTATGCAAAAAGAGCATTCGAAGTATTAAAAATGTCTGGTTATGCACAAATTGAATTTATGGTTGATAAAGAAGGCGAATTACTAGTTGTGGAAGTTAATTGCCAACCGTACTTTGGAAAAGATGGTTCCTTTGCTTTGTCTTGGAAAGAAGCAGGAATTAGTTATCCAGATTTAATTGAACGAATTGTTAAAGAAGCGCTTGATCGCCCAGTGGGGCTTATTTGAACTTCACCCTGCCCCTTGAATTAGGTGTAGCAGGTTTTCTCATTGCCGCTTTTGCAGTATTTGTAATTGGATTAGCCAAATCATCAGTTCCAGCCGCAGCAACAATGCCTGTTGGCTTATTTGCTCTTGTAATTCCTGCCAAATTATCTGTTGGTGCGATATTGCCACTTTTAATTCTGGGGGATGTTATTGCTTTGCTTGCCTTTAGAAAAGCGGGTCGCTGGGACATAGTTATAAAGATTTTGCCTTCAGTTTTTGTGGGAATGTTTATTGGATATTTTCTTTTGTCTTGGTCAACTTCAAAAGAAGTGGCCTATGTAATTGGTTCAATTCTTATTTTTACAGCAATTTATGAAATTAGAAAACGACTTAAACATGAAAAATTAGAAGATCACGAGAAGTTGAATCTAAAAACAAGATCCAAACTTACTGCTCAATTAATGGGTGTTTTAGTGGGCATTATGACTATGACTGCTAATTCTGCTGGTCCTATTTTCTCACTTTATCTTTTGCATTTGCAGCTTCCTATGCAAACATTTGTGGGAACAAACAGTTGGTTATTTTTTATAATTAACGTATCTAAAGTTCCATTTAATGCAGGCCTTGGAATTATTACAGCTGAAACTTTAGCTTTGGCACTTTTACTTTCACCCTTTGTGATTATGGGTGGCATATTTGGTCAGCGCATCATGAAGCGTATTAATCAAAGAGCTTTTGAATATTCAGCTCTGATTTCAACTTTAATTGCTGGTTTGTTGCTCTTTATCCCCAGATAATTCTTCAACTTCCTTTACAACATTTTCAATCACGACAGCAATCTCTGCTAGGAAAACACTTCCTTCTCTAACTAATACTGGAAGCTCACTTGTCAAATCAAGAATTGATGATGGAACACTTGGACTTAGTTCATTTGCATCTAAATAAACTGCAACTTCGTTTCCAAATTGAGCTTTGATTTCCGCTATATTTTTGCCCATAACTTGTCCAACTTTGTTAGGACTAGTGGTGGCAAGAATTTCTTCTTCCCCCATAATTTCGTGAGCTATTGGATGAAGGGGCATTCTTACTGAAACAACATTTGGCACAATTCCTTTATTCCATAATAAATTATTTAGACCTTTAAGAATTAGTGTTAATGATCCTGGCCAAAAATGAAGATATTTTAATTTTGCTTCTTCGCTTACTCCTGCACAAAATTTATTGATTAATCCAATATTGGCAATAAAAATGGTTAGAGGTGTTTTTGGTCTTTGTCCTTTGATTTCCCACAATAAATTAACAGCCTTTTCATCCATTGCTCTAACGGCAATGGCATAACTAGTGTCAGTTGGAAAAACCACAGCACGTCCTGCAGCTAGAGCTTCTTTGGCAGCTTTAATTCCATTTTCGCGAGGAACAGGATGAGAAAGGTTAAATACTCTTGCAGCAACAAACATTAGGCACTTAAATCTTGTTTAGATCTATATCCTGCGTGGCCTTTGTCATAAACATTTCTAAAGCCATCTTTACTCCAAGCACTTCTTCCCACAAATAATCCATCACAATTATCAAGGGAAGCTAATTCTTTAGCGTTATCAATATTGACTGACCCGCCATAACACAAAGGAAAATTCTTAAGATTTAATCCTAACTCAGTCAAGACACTCTTTATTGCAACGAATGATTCTTCAACATAACTTGATTCAGCAGGGGTGCCATTAACGCCAATTGACCAAACTGGTTCATATCCAATTATTGCTTTTTCAATGTTTAAGTCTTTTAGCACTTTTAATTGCTTTGCAAAAATATCTTTACGATTTTGCACACTTTTTTCTTTTTCACTTTCGCCCATACAATAAATCGACATCAAATTATTTTCTTTTAATGCTTGTAATTGTTGTTTTATATCTTTTTCTTTTTCACCCAGTGCGCGACGTTCAGCATGGCCTACCATTACTAAGTCTGCATCAAGTTCTTTAATTAACTTGG
>JBJOOK010000023.1:0-8199 GCA_046051325.1 Actinomycetota bacterium
AAAGCAAGAATTCATGTCAAGTTAGTAGCCGAAGTTGGAGTGGGAACAGTTGCTGCAGGTGTGGCAAAAGCTCATGCTGATGTGGTTCTAATTTCAGGTCATGACGGTGGCACTGGAGCAAGTCCTTTAACTTCTTTGAAACATGCCGGTGGTCCATGGGAAATTGGATTAGCAGAAGCGCAACAAACACTACTAATTAATGGATTAAGAGATCGAATCGTTGTACAAACAGATGGTCAACTAAAAACTGGTCGAGATGTAATCATTGCTGCTTTGTTAGGTGCTGAAGAATTTGGATTTGCAACTGCGCCACTTGTAGTTATGGGTTGCATCATGATGAGAGTTTGTCATTTAGACACTTGTCCAGTAGGGGTAGCAACACAAAACCCAGTGTTGAGAGAAAAATTCACTGGAAAACCAGAATTCGTAGAAAACTTTTTCAGATTTATTGCCACAGAAGTAAGAGAATATTTAGCCGAGCTTGGTTTCAGAACATTAGATGAAGCAATTGGTCATTCTGAAATTCTTGATACCAGAAAAGCAATTAGCCACTGGAAAGCATCAGGCCTAGATTTATCTCCAATATTGCACAAAGTTGATATCGATAAAAATGCTTCTCTTCGTCAAACCACAACACAAGATCACGGTTTGAGCAAAGCCTTGGACAACAAATTAATTGAAATATGCCAACCTGCTCTTTTAAAGGGTGAATTAGTTAGAGCACAATTTGAAATAAGAAATGTGAATAGAACTGTTGGCACAATGCTGGGAAGCCAAATTACTAGAAAATTTGGTGGCCAGGGTTTACCTACCGGAACAATCGAATTGACATTTAACGGCACAGCCGGACAATCTTTTGGTGCCTTTATTCCTCAAGGTCTAACACTTCGTCTTGAAGGTGACACAAATGATTACCTTGGTAAAGGATTATCTGGTGGAAAAATTGTGATTAGACCAGATAGAAAAGCTAAATTTGAATCATCACTAAACGTTATAGCTGGAAACGTTGCTGCCTATGGTGCAACTTCAGGAACATTATTTGTTAGAGGTTTAGTTGGAGAAAGATTCTGTGTTAGAAACTCTGGTGCCACTGCGGTAGTTGAAGGCGTGGGAGATCACGCCTGCGAATACATGACAGGTGGAAAAGTTGTGGTTCTTGGACAAACCGGTAGAAATTTTGCTGCTGGAATGAGTGGTGGAATCGCATACGTTGTTGATTTAAACGTTGAAAATGTTAATTCCGAAATGGTTGAACTTGAATCCCTTGATGACAACGACAAAGAATTCCTGTCATCAATATTAAAAGATTACCTGGAAGAAACAGATTCTCCATTAGCAAAGCAACTTCTAAATGATAAAGACTTCAAGAAATTTACAAAAGTAATGCCTCGTGAATATAAGAGAGTTTTATTAGCTCAAGCAAAAGCTAAAAAAGATGGAACAGATCCAATGGAAGCGGTAATGCAGGTGTCTCGTGGGTGATCCAAAAGGTTTTATTAATACCAGAAGAGAAACTCCCAAAAGACGTCCTGTTGATCTGCGTTTAATGGATTGGCGAGAAGTTTATGAGCCATTTGAAACTAACAAACTAAAACTTCAAGCAGGTCGTTGTATGGATTGTGGCATTCCTTTTTGCCATAACGGCTGTCCTTTAGGTAACTTAATTCCTGAATGGAATGATTTGGTCTTCAATGACGATTGGCGCGAAGCATCAGAACGACTACATGCCACAAATAATTTCCCAGAATTTACAGGTCGATTATGTCCTGCCCCATGTGAAACAGCATGTGTTGTTGCTATCAATAAAGATGCAGTAACTATTAAACAAATTGAAGTTGAAATTGCTGACCGAGCATTCGCTCAAGGATTAGTTACTCCACAAGCACCTGCTCGATTAAGCGGCAAAACTGTGGCAGTAATTGGTTCAGGCCCTGCTGGACTTGCTGCTGCTCAACAATTAGCCAGAGCTGGACACACTGTGGCAATTTATGAAAGAGCAGACAAACTTGGGGGATTGCTTCGTTACGGAATTCCAGAATTCAAAATGGAAAAGATTCATGTTGATAGAAGACTTGAACAAATGGAAGCAGAAGGAATCAAATTTAGAAGTGGTGTTGAAATTGGTGTTGATATTGAAGCTAACGATTTGCGTAAGAGGTATGACGCTTTAGTAATCGCAGTTGGTGCTACAGCCTGGAGAGATTTACCTGTTCCAGGAAGAGAATTTAATGGCATTTATCAGGCGATGGAATATCTTCCATTAGCAAACAGAGTTGCATTAGGTGAATTAGCAAAATCTCCAATTGATGTAAAAGATAAAGATGTTGTAATCATTGGTGGAGGAGATACCGGAGCAGATTGCCTAGGTACAGCTCATCGCCAAGGAGCAAAAAGTGTTACCCAATTAGAAATTTTGCCCCTTCCTCCAGAGATAAGACCAGATTCACAACCTTGGCCAACATATCCAATGACATATCGAGTAACTAGTGCTCATGAAGAAGGTGGAGAAAGAATTTACAGTGTTAACACCCAAAAATTTATTGGTCAGAATAATCAAGTCACAGGTTTAGAAATTGTTGAAGTTGAATTCAAAAATGGAAAATTTGAGCCAGTAAAGGGAAGTGAAAAGGTGATTCCTGCTGATTTTGTTTTCCTAGCTTTGGGATTTGTGGGACCTGAGAAAGCATCTTTTATCGATCAACTCAAACTCAATCTAGATCCACGTGGAAATATTGCTAGAGATGAAAATTTTGCAACTAACGCTGAAGGTGTCTTTGTGTGCGGAGATGCAGGCAGAGGTCAGTCCTTAATTGTTTGGGCAATTGCCGAAGGTCGTTCCACTGCTGCTGCGGTTGATAAATATTTGATTGGTGAAACAAATTTACCTGCTCCAATTGAGCCAACATCAAGACCAATCACAGTCTAAAAATTGCAATCCAATAGAATAGAAAATATGAGAAGAGCCAAGATTGTTGCAACACTTGGACCAGCAACTGATGATTTGGCAACTGTTCAAAAGTTAATCAAAGCAGGACTTAATGTCGCAAGATTGAATATGTCTCATGGAGATCATTCAGATCACAAGAAAAGACTTGATTTAGTAAGAGAAGCCTCAAAACTTGAAGGCAAAGAAATCGCAGCCCTTGCTGATTTACAAGGTCCCAAAATTCGAGTCGGAATCTTTGGTAATGGTCCAGTGTCCCTTGTAAATGGACAAAATTTCACCATCACAACAGATGACATTGCAGGCGATAAAGAGAAAGTTTCTACAACCTATAAAGGTTTGCCTGGAGATGTTAAAAAAGGTGATCCAATCCTTGTTGATGATGGCAAAATTAGATTAGAAGTACTAGAAGTTAAAGGAAATAACGTAATTACCAAAGTAATAGAGGGTGGAACGATTTCCAACAGTAAAGGTCTAAATCTTCCCGGAGTAGCAGTAAATGTTCCAGCAATGTCAGACAAAGATGAAGAAGATCTGATCTGGGCGTTAAATAATGACTGTGACTTAATTGCTCTTTCCTTTGTTAGAAGTTCAAAAGATATTGAACAAGTTCATAAAATTATGGACAAAGTTGGCAAAAGACTTCCTGTAGTAGCTAAAATTGAAAAGCCTCAAGCTGTTGAAAATTTGAAAGACATCTTGGATGCCTTTGATGCCATCATGATCGCTCGTGGAGATTTAGGTGTTGAGCTGCCCTTAGAAGAAGTACCACTTGTGCAAAAAAGTGCAATACAAATGGCGCGACAAATTGGTAAGCCAGTAATTGTGGCAACCCAAATGTTGGAATCAATGATTACCTCATCAAGACCTACAAGAGCAGAAGCAAGTGATGTGGCAAATGCTGTTCTTGATGGTGCAGATGCGCTGATGTTAAGTGGTGAAACCAGCGTGGGAGAAAACCCAGTAGGCGTAGTTGAAACTATGGCTCGAATTATTGAACATGTTGAAGAAGAAGCATTGGAACAATTACCGAAATTAGAACCTGAAACACAAGGAAGTACCGGTAGAGCGGTAACAACAGCTGCTGTTGCAGTTGGTAAAGCTATTCATGCTCGATACTTAATCGCTTTCACAGAAACTGGACGAAGTGTTCGTCTGATGGCAAGACATCGATCTGCTCCTCAAATTTTGGCTTTCGCGACAGACAAAAGAATTCAACGACAACTTGCTCTTATTTGGGGGACAGAAACTTTCTTTTCTGAAACTGTTAAGCACACAGATGACATGGTTTCCACAGTTGATCGTCGTTTAACTTCCAACAATTTGGCCAAGTACGGCGAACTTGTTGTAGTTGTGGCAGGTGTTCCACCGGGTGTTCCAGGAACAACAAATGGTATGCGCGTGCACAAAGTTGGGACAGGTGCAGACGAAAGTTAATTTCATCTGCTAACCTAAAGTTTTAGTAAGGCATCCTTTAATACCGTCCCGTGAGGCGGAGAAGGAGGTCGAGAAGCACAATGAGTGCCAATTCTCGTAACTCTGCACGTGTAGTCCTTGAATCATCCGATATTTCCCGAGCACTATCTCGTATTGCTCATGAAATTCTTGAAAACAATAAAGGTTCAAAAGATTTAGTTCTGCTGGGTATTCCTTCTCGCGGTGTGCCATTAGCTAATCGCATCGCACAAAAAATAAATGAATTTGAAAAAGTAAATATTCCCGTTGGCTCTCTTGATATCACGATGTATCGAGATGATTTAAGACTAAGACCACCTAGAGCTCTTGCTCATACAGAAATTCCTGATGGAGGAATCGATCACAAGATAGTTATCTTAGTTGATGATGTTTTGTTTTCAGGTCGAACAATCAGAGCGGCTCTTGATGCCTTAAATGACATTGGGAGACCTGCCATGGTTCAAGTTGCTGTGTTAATTGATCGCGGACATAGAGAGTTGCCCATTAGAGCAGATTACGTGGGAAAAAATATTCCTACATCAATGAGTGAATCCGTACAAGTTTCCTTGGCAGATGTTGATGGGAATCAAGAATCAGTAATCATCTCAGCAGGTGAACAATGAAAAAACATTTAGTTTCTGCTCACGATTTAAACAAAGATGAAGCAGTTTTAGTCCTTGATACAGCTAAAGAATTGGCTTTAATTTCTGATAGACCTGTGAAGAAATTACCAACATTACGAGGCAGAACAGTTGTTAATTTGTTCTTTGAAGACAGCACTAGAACCAGAATTTCCTTTGAAGCAGCTTCCAAAAGATTAAGTGCTGATGTTATTAATTTCTCAGCAAAAGGATCAAGTGTTTCAAAAGGAGAAAGCCTTAAAGATACTGCTCAAACTTTGCAATCAATGGGAGCAGATGCAGTCGTAATAAGACATGGGTCATCAGGTGCACCTCATTTACTTGCCACTAGGAATTGGATTGATGCGGTAGTAATAAATGCAGGTGATGGCACACACGAACATCCAACTCAAGCCCTGCTAGATGCCTACACCATAAGAAAACACTTAAGAAATAACGAAGGAGATTTAAACGGATTAAAAGTTGCCATAGTGGGCGATATTTTGCACAGCCGAGTTGCTAGAAGCAATGCAATTTTGTTAAAAACTTTAGGTGCAACTCCAATCATGGTAGCTCCACCAACACTTCTTCCAGTTGGAATTGAAAAGTGGAATGGTGAATTTTCTTACGATTTAGATGAAGTTCTTCCTCAAGTTGATGCAGTAATGATGTTACGAGTGCAACAAGAAAGAATGAGTGATGCATATTTTCCAACTACTAGGGAATATTCCAGAAACTTTGGTTTAAATGCTCAAAGATTAAAAACCATGCAAAAACATGCACTTGTTTTGCATCCTGGTCCCATGAATAGAGGTATGGAAATTACCGCTGAAGTTGCAGACAGCACCAACTCAGTTGTGATTGAGCAAGTTGCAAACGGAGTAAGTGTGAGGATGGCCGTTTTGTATTTATTACTAGGTGGTTCTAATAGCGAAACAGGTGAAAACAACTGATGAGTATTTTACTAAAAAACGGATCCCTCAAGGGTGAAAAGAATGTAGATATCTTAATTGAAAATGACAAAATATCTAAAGTTGCTCCAGCAAATTCTCTGAAAGATGACAAGGCAGAAGTTATTGATTTAACTGGATTAATTGTTCTTCCCGGATTAGTTGACCTACATACACATTTACGCGAACCTGGCAGAGAAGATGCCGAAACAGTTGCAACGGGAAGTGCAGCAGCAGCTCGTGGAGGATTTACTGCGGTACATGCAATGGCAAACACATTGCCAGTAGCAGACACAGCAGGAGTTGTGGAACAAGTTTGGAATTTAGGAAAAAGTATTGGTCTTGTTGATGTTTACCCAGTAGGAGCAGTAACCATTGGTTTGAAGGGTGAAAATTTAGCTGAACTTTCTGCGATGGCTGATTCAACTGCAAGAGTAAGAATCTTTAGCGATGATGGACATTGTGTTTCAGATCCAGTGTTAATGAGACGCGCATTGGAATATGTAAAAGCATTTAATGGAGTGATTGCCCAGCATGCGCAAGAACCAAGATTGACCAAAAATGCTCAAATGAACGAATCAGAATTATCAGGAAGATTAGGACTTACTGGTTGGCCGGCAGTTGCAGAGGAAGCAATTGTGGCAAGAGATGTATTACTTACTGAACACGTGCAATCAAAGTTGCATGTTTGTCATGCTTCAACTGCAGGAACAGTAGACATTCTGCGCTGGGCAAAGGGAAAGAAAGTTAATGTAACTGCAGAAGTTACCCCTCATCATTTATTCCTTAGCCAAATTCATTGTGAAAGCTACGACGCTAAATTCAAAGTTAATCCACCATTAAGAACAGATGATGACATTAATGAATTAAGAAAAGCTTTAGCTGAAGGAATTATTGATGTTGTTGCAACAGATCATGCACCTCATCCAATGGAAGACAAAGAAGGCGAATGGAGTTCAGCTGCTTTTGGCATGACAGGTTTAGAGACAGCTCTTTCAGTAGTGGCTTCAGCAATGGTTGAAACAAAATTAATGACTTGGGCAGATGTGGCAAGAGTGATGAGTGAGAAACCTGCCGAGATTGGTCAGTTAACAGAACATGGTCGACCAATTGCTGAAAATGAGATTGCCAATCTGTGCATTATTGATCCAAATGCTTCATGGAAAGTTGATGCTAAAGACACGCATTCATTAAGTACTAACAATCCGTTTCATGACATGACATTAAAAAGTAAAGTCATTCATACAATCTTTCGCGGCAAATTCAGCATGAAAAGTGGTCAAGTCCAAAAATGAGTATTAACCCTGCGCTCTTAGTTCTAGAAGATGGAACTGTCTTTAGAGGTAGATCTTTTGGCAAAATGGGTGAGACTTTTGGTGAAGCTGTTTTCACAACAGGTATGACTGGATATCAAGAAACTTTGACTGATCCTTCTTATTATCAACAAATTGTTATTCAAACTGCACCTCATATTGGAAACACTGGCATTAATGATGAAGATGATGAATCTTCCCGCATTTGGGTATCAGGTTATGTGGTTCGAGATCCATCTCGAATGGCTTCAAATTGGAGATCAAAAAGAACCCTTGATCAAGAATTAGTAAATCAAAATATTGTTGGAATCTCAGGTATTGATACCAGAGCATTAACCAGGCACTTAAGAGATAAAGGTGCGATGAGAGCAGGAATATTTTCTCAAGGCATTGATTCTCAAAACAGTGAGTACTTTATAAATAAAGTAAAGAATTCACCTCAAATGAAAGGTGCTGATCTTTGTGGAATGGTTTCCACAAAAGAACCATATGTGGTTCCAGCTGTTGGCAAAACCCTGTACAAGGTTGCCGCTGTTGATTTAGGTATGAAAAATGGAATTTTACATAACCTAACCACTAGAGGAATTGAATTAAAAGTTCTTCCAGTAAGTGCTTCGGCAGATGAAGTGCTTGCTGCTGGAATTGATGGAGTGTTTTTAAGTAATGGCCCAGGAGATCCTGAAACTGCCAAACATGCAATATCTGTAACCCAAGAAGTCCTTAAAGCAAATAGAGCATTATTCGGAATTTGTTTTGGTAATCAAATTCTGGGCAGAGCTGTTGGTTTTGAAACTTATAAATTAACTTTTGGCCATCGTGGTATTAATCAACCAGTTTTAGATAGAACTACTGGAAAAGTTGAAATCACAACTCATAATCATGGATTTGCAGTCAAGGCTCCAATAGACAAAATTAGT
>JBJOOK010000024.1:0-8180 GCA_046051325.1 Actinomycetota bacterium
GTTTTGATAACAATATCCTCTATACGAGCACCATATTTTCCCTCAATATAGAAACCTGGTTCGATACTGAATGCATTACCGTCTTTTATCTGATTCTTATTTCCAAGAACGATATATGGCTCTTCGTGTGTTTCCATTCCAATTCCATGACCCGTCCTGTGAATAAAGTATTCAGCCAAGTCATTTTTACCTAGATGATCTCTGGCTACTGCGTCTAATTGTTCTGCAGAGATTTGATTACTTACTGCCTGAATAGATAATTCTTGTGCTTCTTTCAAAATCTCATATTTACTTTGAAAATCTGGAGAACACTCCCCGATCACATAAGTTCTCGTGGAATCACTGCAGTATCCGCTAGGAGTTGTGCCACCTATGTCGATAACAAGAACGTCACCCTTTTTAATTACTGTGTCTCCTGGTTCATGATGTGGACTGGCTGAGTTTTGACCCGATGCAACGATTGTGAAGTCAACGCTCTCATGCCCAACTTCGATTATTAGATTGCCGATTTTTTTTGCTAGCGACATTTCAGTATCACCAATTTGGAATAGATCTGGAATGGCTCTATGTACTTGATCGATATATTTGCCAGCCAACAACAGCTGATCAATTTCATAGTCTGATTTAATACTTCTAAGTTCATTCATGATAAAACCAGCGTCAGTAAATTTAGAATCAACAAATAATTGCTGAAAGTTTAATAATTTGGAAGAGTTCATATTGGAATCCACCGCAATTCTCCTGCTATTTTTTGGTGGCTTTACCTTTTCAAAAGCAGATTCTGTCTCATCCCAAGTGATAATTTCTACGTCAATCTCATCGATACCTGAATCAATGGCTGCTAATTTCTCAAGCTTAGGAACGATAAGTTTTGGCAATTCATTTTCTTGCAAAACAAGACAGGTCAATCGTTCAAGATTTTTCGCCTTGTATCCAGTCAAATAGCGAAGGTTTGCACCTGGTGTAATCAGCAAAGTTGAAACATCGTGCTCAATCATTAAATTAGACGCTTTGTTGAGTCTTTCTTTATGCTCTAGAACCAGATTCATGTGCCTAACGTATCCTGAATCTCGACCTTAACTTTCGGAGACTATTGGAATGTTGAATAAATACACCACTATTGCTGTGGATCTTTCATCATTGGCATATAGATCTTTTTATGGCCTTCCAGACTCAATTAAAAGTACCGAAGGCAAACCAGTAAACGCTATTAAAGGTTATCTTGATGCGCTTAACAGATTTATCAAGTTATATAAACCAAAAGAAATAATCCATGCCGTGGATGAAGATTGGCGACCACAATGGCGAGTTGATCTTCTGCCTCAATATAAAGCTCATCGTGTTGAAGAAAGTGACGAAGAATTAGTTCCAGACGATTTGGAATATCAATTAGAACTACTCCCCCAAATTTTGCAAGACATGGGAATGAAAGTCGTTGGTGCAGCAAAAGCAGAAGCTGATGATCTTTTAGCAGTAATTTGCAAACAAAAAAGTAATGTTGTGGTCATAACCGGTGATCGTGATCTTTTGCAATTGATTGATGACAAAAGATCAAACGCAGTACATATGTTAGGAAAAGACGGCGGATCCTTGTTCACCGAAAAGGAAGTCTTGAATAAATATGGTGTCAAGGCAAATCAATACATTGACTTTTCAGTGCTAAGAGGCGACGCATCAGATGGTTTACCTGGTGTTAAGGGAATTGGTGAAAAAACTGCTGCAAAATTAGTTTATGAATTTGAAAACGTTGACAATTTAATCTTAGAAGCCTCAAAAGGTAATACCAACATCTCTAAGAGAAACGCTGCTTCGATTCTGGATTCTAACGAGTACATCATAAATGCAATAAAAGTTGTTACTTTAAAAAGTGATTTAGATATTGATTTATCTCGCAGATCTCACGGAATTTCAATTACAGAAATAAGATCAAAATACCAAAACCTCAAGATAGGAAATCAGCTTGATACATTTAACGATTCATCAAAGTCAAGATCTTGATCGTCAAACACCTTTGGTTCATAAGCAACAACTCCCCTATTAACTCGGTGAACTGACTCACGAGCTATTTGAGAAATTGGATCAATCTTAAGTTTGGCAATTTGCCTTAGTAGGTCCGTAACTTGTTTTGCTACTCGCACAAAATCACCAGGGGCTAGGTCAGAATTCTTAAGCACTTTTTGCAAACTCTCTCCTTGAGCCCATTTTCTAACCTGTTCGGCTACTCCAAAATGTGGCAGTCTTACATACTCAAGTTTGTACTTCATTTCAAGATTAATTAATTCATTGGCCAAAAGTGAAAGCTCTTTAGCTCTTTCTCTTATCTTTGACGAAATGTTGCCTGGAATTTCGTACTCGTCTCTTCTGGGCTGATAGATAAAACTACTCAATACTGCTGGTAGTTCTTCGATTGTTAAATCATTCAAGAGACCTTTGACGATAGTTGCCGCTGTAAGTAAATCTTGATCTGAGTGAATCTCTTTAAGGATTTGGGCTTGACTATTTAGTTTAACTTTGTCATCAATTATATCGATGTAGTGGATTTCATTTAATAGCTTAAGTACTTCATCGCACTTGTTACTTAAGCTCATCATTGAATTGTTGAAATTTAGTTCAAGAGAATTTACTGAACGGACTAACTTATCTTTTCGTTCAGCCCATCGCAGATGTTCATATAGGTCTGAGCATGAATGGCACGGGTGTTTTCGAATATCTCTTCGAAGTTCATCAACAGACATTGAACTTCGAGAATCTTTCTCGTTTTTATCGGGTTTTCTATAACCTAAAGACGTAAGGACCTTCGCAATTTGCTTCCGAGATTCTCTCTTTGAAAAATCCATAGTTCTATTTATGACAAGTTCTGAGATAACACCTGCTACCGGATCAATCTCATTTAAGTGGAATTTCTTTCCATCTCCATTCTCAAGTACAATCCAGTAAGAATCTTGCCCTCTTCTCTCTCGCATAATTTTGGTGATAAGACCCGACTGATATTTACCCGCAGTTTTAACCCTAATTACACTTCCCGGATTTAATTGTCCAGATAAATCAAATCTATTTTGTCTTGTTTTATCTCTTTTTGAAGATTTTTGCTCTCTTTCTAAGCGAGTAATGTCTTTAACTATTTCGTAATAGGAATCAAAATCGCCTTTGTCGCATACAGTATTTTTCGCATACCCTGCAATTGCCTTACGCTCTTCGTCAATTCTTGATTTCATTTTAAGATTAGATTTTTCCTGCGAGAACTGAGCAAAGGATTTGTTCAGTAATAGTTTTGTCGCATCAATATTTCGATACTCTAGCAAATTTAACAACATATTGTAGCGAGGAGTAAAAGTAGAAAGAAGTTCGAAAGTTCTTGAAGAAACAAGGTTTAATAAGAATCGAGGCTCTGAATCAGGATGAAAAGCAATAACTGCTGTTCCGGAAGTATCAATTCCGCGTCTTCCAGCTCTACCAGTTAATTGAGTAAATTCAGCTGGAGTTAGATACTCATGAGTATCCCCATTCCATTTATCCATTCTCTCCAGGACAACAGATTTTGCGGGCATATTCACACCAACAGCTAAGGTTTCGGTTGCAAATACAACTTTCATTAAACCTTTTTGGAACAGAAGTTCAGTGACTTCTTTTAACTGAGGAATCAAGCCTGCGTGATGTGAACCAAATCCTCTGATTGCACAATCAATCCAATCGTCGATTCTTAAGGTGGCCCAGTCCGAAGTTGCTATCTCGTCAAATCTATTTCGGATTATCTCTTCGATCTCAGTTCTTTCCTCTGGTGACGTTAATCTTGTGTTTGATTTCTGCAACAAATCAACAGATTGTTCACAACCTTTACGACTGAATATAAAATATATAGATGGCAGTAATTTGTTGGTTTGCAATAAATCCACAATCTGACTTTTATCTGGAACCTCAGATTTACTATGAGATTTGGTGAAATTACGTTTATAAAGATTAGATACCTTATTGTTTAATCGCGTAGGATCTTCGAGAGAGATAAGCGGAATTAACTCTTTAGAAGTAGCTATGACTTGAGTCAGTGGAACGGGTCTTTTCTCTTCAATGACGAATGTGCAACTTCCTCGTACTTTTCTAAGCCAGTCGCCAAAATCCTCAACGTTACTTACTGTGGCTGATAAAGCAACTATTTTTACAGATTGGTTTAGCAGAATCAAGATTTCTTCCCAGACAACTCCTCTTTCCTTATCAGCCAAAAAGTGAACTTCGTCCATTACTACGACACCAAGTTCATGCAATTTATCTGGATTCTGATAAATCATGTTTCGAAGAACCTCAGTAGTCATTACTACAATTTCGGCATCTCCATTAATGGAGTTGTCACCCGTTAAAAGTCCAACTCTTTCTGATCCAAAGCGTTGAACCAATTCCAAAAACTTCTGATTTGAAAGAGCCTTGATAGGAGTTGTGTAGAAACAACGTTGTTTATTGTTTGTTGTAGCAAAAAGTGCAAATTCTCCAACAAGAGTCTTACCGGAGCCGGTTGGTGCAGCAACTAGAACTGAGTTTCCCTGAATGAATGATTTGATTGCGGTTTCTTGAAACACGTCAATGTCAAATGGAATTGTCGCTAAATAGTCACTTATGACTCTTCGATCTTGTTGATCAAGATCCTTGTATTTACTTAATTTCTCAGCATAATTAGGCATTAATTACAGACTAATACAGTTAAAGATTTTGGCAGCATTTTTGCGGTGAAATCACCAGTACTGATTGAATCACCATCAGATTGAGCTCGTATGACGCTATCAACTCCTTTTACTTCAATACTTTTGACAGGATATTGACGAAATTCAGGTCTTTCATAATGTTTGCCCGCAAGCAATAGCAAAAATAGATAAATCAACTTCAATTTATTGACTTTGTTGACAAGAATTAAATACAAATCTTCTGCTTCGACATGGGCTTTGTTGCTAATTATCATTCCCCCACCAAAACTAGGGGCATTAGCCAGGATCGCTAACGAATACGAATTTGTTTCTGTAACAGCTGAAGATTGAATATTGACTGTTTCATGTGATTTTCCAAGAAGAGCAACAAATGTTGCCACCGTATACTTAACCCCTCCGAAAAATCTAGGAAGAGTTGAGGCAATTCGATTAACTTTGGCTTCAAAGGCAAAGCAGGAAATAGTCAGAGAGTGATGCTGACCATCATTTATAGAAATAGTATTAATCTTCTTAGTTTCAAGCCTTTCAATATTCTTAATAAGGCTATTTACATCGTTTGTCATATTTAGATGGTTTGCAAAATCATTCCCAGATCCTGTGGGATAAACGATTAATGGAACATCGCTATGAATCAGATAGGAGCAAATTCTTGAAACTGTGCCGTCTCCCCCACATATAATAACGACGTCGATGTTTTTTGATAGCACTTTTCCAACTTCATCTAATTCTTTATCAGACGAGGCTGAGAAATCTTCGACTTGGTGATTCTCTAACAATCTATCTCTTAAAATTTTAATAGCTTCCCTATTGAATTTTCTACCGCTAGTTGGATTAACAACTAATGCAATTCTCATAGAATTGATTCGATTCTGTCATTTAGCATCTTCTGCAAATTGCTCTTCATTTCTTTTGAGCACATAATCTCTGTCTTATCGTCAAGTCTTAAAATAATTTCCAATAAATACTCAGGATCAATAAGATCCATTTCTATATGTATTTGATCTCCTGAACGGGTGTACGGAATATTAAGATCCAGAATATTACTGGCATTCCATGACTTTGTACGCAGCGATATTTTCTCGCTGTAGATATCATTTTGTGTAATCTCTAGTGGCAATGCATCTAGTTGTTCTACGACAACTTCAATTATTCTGTCGAGTCTAAAGGATCTTTTTTGGGAACTATTATTATCCAGCGCAGTCAGATATTCCTTGGTATCTAGAGCTTTTATCTCTACAGGAGTAATAGATCTTTCCGATGTCAACTTCAAGTTACTATCTAGATAGTGAATAACCAGTTGTTTTCTATTTGCGATAGCCTCATAAATCTTATTTTTCTTATTTAAGTATTCTTCTTTATATTTTTCATTTGCAATATCTGATCCAATTAATCCTGAAAGTTTAATATCGATATCTAGAATCTCTTGCTTATCCTTTGACGTTTCGCTTAGGGCTCTAACGCCCAAAAGAAGCAATACAGCCTCAATATTGTTTAACTTCAAAGGTCTATCGAAACCTTGGCTGTCTATAACTGAAATATTCTCATCGTCATATTGAATATCAACTAATTCGCCACCAAATCTACCCGGACCGACGTAGGTTAAAAGGGATAAATCCTTATTTGCTTCGTCACGAGATATGTCAAACTGGGCGCAAAAATTGTCAATAGATGTGTTCTTATTCTGGATCAGCCATGGTAATTCTAATAAAAGTCTTGATAGACGATCGTTTTTAGTCATGACTCAAAACCTTCATGAAATCCTTTAAGTATTTCTTGTAATGTTCTCGAATAGCTTCATTATCGATAGAGACAATAATTGAACTAAATCGTAAAAGATACTTAGCAAAAGACTTCTCATCGAAGAATTTAAAATCGATTGTTCTATCCCCAATAGCAATCCCGCCAGTAATGTGCGAAATTAGTGATGCATTTTGATTTATCTCGACTCGGACGGTTCTAGGAAGCGTTTGGTTATTATCCTTCTTAAGAAGATTTAACTCAATTGCACTCGCAGGTTTTATTATTATTTCGCCTACAATTCTGGATGTTTGGTAAGTCTTCCAAGTCGTAGAAATCAATTCATAGGCATCAAAATACCAATTATCACCTTGTCTATAAAGTTTTTTTGGTATCACTTGACGGCTTTTTGGTTCATTATCATCAAATGAAACGTACCTAAAATCCATAATTGATTTAGAATTCAAAGATTTCATAATACTTCTGAACTTCAATAACTCCCCTGAATAAATCTCTGTATTTTCGTCACCTGCTTTAACGTTAATTGAGCCACCTGTTTTTAAAGTTGCAGACTTTGCTAGATTTTCAAATTCTGTTCTATGCCAAGTTGTTGAAGCTAAACTAAGTATTGCTCTTTCTGCAGGTGTCCACTCAACTGTTTTCGTGAGAAAAGTTTTCGAATCAACCTGATATCCAAGTTCATCATCAAATAGCGGATCGACTGGAACTGTGTCTATCTTGATGCCAGTGTTTCTTAATTCATCCTTATCGCGCTCAAACATTCTTTCAAAAGCAGTTTCACTTTCACATTCCTCGTAACCGTTGACTCTTTGTCTGATTTCATGTCTAGGAATAGGTCTTTTTGAGTTTATGAGCACAAAGAATAGATTCAAAATTCTTTCTGATTTACTAACACTCATCTACAGTGCTGCAATCAGTTTGTCGACACGTTCATCGATATTTTTGAATGGATCTTTACAGGCAATAGAACTTTGTTGTTGATCGTTTATCTTCAAATTTACCCAATCAACTGTAAAATCTCGTTTCTTTTCTTGAGCAACTTTAATGAATCTTCCTCTTAAAGCTGCACGAGTTGTTTCAGGAGGATTCTCCATTGCGCTATTCACGTCATTATTGGTGATCAGCGTCTTTGCCATTCCTGATTTTTCAAGAATGTAAAACAGACCTCGGTCTTTTCTAATATTGTGATATGAAATATCGAGCAGAATCAATCTAGAATCCATATCATTCAGTTGATGCTTTTCTTTATAGGAATTCATGAACTTTCTCTTAATCATCCAGTCTAATTCCATATCTACCAAGGAATAATCTTGACTTTCAAGTGCATCCAAACTTCGTCTCCACAGATTTAGAGCGTATCTATAAAAAGGTTTTTCCAATATTTCATCCAAACTAGGCATAGATAAAACGATGTTATACATCTCGTTTTGCATCTGAAGAGCGGTAATTTCACGTCCCGATGAAAGTCTAAATGAATTCCTAAATTTCAAATCATTTGAGATTTCTCTTATAGTTCTAATCGGATTTTCAATCGTGAATTTATCTTTCAATAAGCCCAATTCGGCTGCTCTAAGCATTAACTCAGTCGTTCCAACTTTCAAAACAGTTGTCGTTTCACTCATGTTTGAATCGCCAACAATTATGTGTAATCTTCGATATTCATCTGGATCAGCGTGAGGTTCATCTCTTGTATTAATAATTGGCCGAGATCTTGTTGTGGCACTAGAAACA
>JBJOOK010000025.1:0-7353 GCA_046051325.1 Actinomycetota bacterium
GCTTCTCTAACACTTGCTAAGGGATGACTGCGAGGAATCATGGCTGGATGAACTCTGACCACAATTGATTCATCATCAAGTCGTTCAGCAATTGCTAACAATTTAATTACAAAACCCATTTCTTTGGCAGCTTTAACATCACTTGCAGAAACTTTTGTAATACCTTCACAGTAAACATCATCAATAGTTACGCGAGTGTGAAATGCAAGTTGAGCAACAATTGCTGCTTTTGCCGCAGCATCTTTTCCTTCCACATCAGCACTTGGATCTGTTTCGGCATAACCAAGTTTTTGTGCTTCACTGAGTGCATCTTTAAAACTTGCACCAGTTTCATCCATTTTGGTCAAAATATAATTTGTGGTGCCATTAACTATTCCTAGTATTTTCTTAACACGATCACCAACAAGAGATTCTCTTAATGGGCGAAGAATTGGAATCGCTCCAGCAACACTTGCTTCGTAGTAAAGATCAACATTATTTTTTTCAGCAGCTGCAGCCAAAGTTGCACCATCGCGAGCAAGTAGTTCTTTATTTGCAGTAACAACACTTATGCCACGAGACATCGCATCAAGAATGTGAGTTCTGGCAGGTTCAATCCCACCCATTACTTCAACAACTATGTCTATATCTTTTGCAAGTAAACCTGGAACATCTGCAGTAATTAACTCTTTAGGAATTCCTGGACGAGCTTTACTTGCATCTTTAACTCCTACGCCAACTAAAACCAATGGCGCACCACTTCTTGCTTCTAAATCTTCTGCTTGTTCCAACATGAGAGAGGCAACTTTGGAACCCACGGTGCCTGCACCAATTAGTGCAATTCGAATAGGACGAACTTTAGCATCAGCCACGTTGTCTCGTCCTTAAATAAAATAGTAGGTCGCTTCCAAGTCTCTCATTAAGGATGTGGTCAGATGTGCTGTGGCTACTGTTGCTAAGCGAATAACACCAAAAGTTTGGTTTGCCCTAGTTACTGTTTATCTGGTTTGGGGCTCTACCTACTTAGGCATAGCACTGGTTATTAAGACTGCTCCCCCGCTACTTTCCATGGGTTTGAGATTCTTTGCTGCATTTGTAGTGCTAGCAATTATTTTGCTAATCATTAAAGGTAAGAATGCGTTGAAAGTTAAGAAAGAAGAATTACTTTCCTCAATGTTCTTAGGTGGTTTGTTACTTGGTTTTGGAATTGGAAATTTAACACTTGCTGAAAGATATGTTCCGTCAGGAATTGCAGCACTAATAATTGCAGCTTTACCAATTTGGGTAATAATTTTTCAAAGAATTGCAGGAATTAAAGCTAGAAGAATAAATCTAATTGGAATTTTTATTGGACTTATTGGTGTTGCCATCATTGTTCTTCCTGGTGGTACAGGGCCTGCTCCTGGAGCAGATCCTACAAAAGTTAAATTCTGGATGTTCATGATTTTAATTGGAAACATCGCTTGGGCTTTTGGAACATTTATGACTCAAAGAATTCCTATTCCAAAAGATCCTTTCGTTTTAACTACTTACGAAATGTTGTTTGGAGGATTAGTCCTAACAATTGCTAGCTATTTCAATGGCGAAAGATTCAAATTGGAATTAATCAGCAATATGTCAACCACCTCTAAATGGGCTTGGGTCTATATGGTCTTAATCGGTTCCATTGTTGGCTATGGCGCATACATTTGGCTACTTAATAACACTTCACTTTCACTTGCCTCAACTTATGCATATGTAAATCCAGTTATTGCAGTTTTATTAGGATTATTGATTTTGAATGAACCAGTTGATTGGCCACTGTTTCTTGGAGGAGCCGTGGTCTTGAGTGGAGTTGCTTTAGTTGTTAGCGGTGAAAGACTTACAAGCCTGGGTCAGTAATAAATACGTCTTCGTAAGTTTCTTTCCTTAGAAGTTCAGTAATTTTTTTATTATTAACACTTATTACTCCTGGTCTTGTTACCAAGTTGTATTGAGAAGACATTGATCTGTTGTATGCACCAGTTGCCGCAACTGCCACTAAATCACCCGGCACTAAGTCTTCAGGTAAATAACAATCTTTAACAATAATGTCACCTGATTCGCAATGTTTACCAACAATTCTTGAAAGCATTGGTTCTGCTTTTGATAAACGTGAAGCTAATGTAACGCTGTATTGAGCACCATAAAGTGCAGTTCTGATGTTGTCACTCATGCCACCATCTACTGCAACGTAAGTTCTTTTCTCTCCATTTTCTAATTCAATTTTCTTAGTGGTTCCTACTGTGTACAAAGTAATCATGGATGGTCCCACAATTGCTCGACCTGGTTCAAATGCAAGTTGTGGCATAGCAAGACCATTTGTGGTAAATAATTTGTAAACAATATCTACTAATTCACTAGACATTTGCTCGATAGCTAAAGGTGCATCACTATCTATATAAGCAATTCCCATGCCTCCACCAAGATTAAGCATTTCTATTTGCACGTTATGTTCTTTAGTAATTCTTAAAGCTAGTTCAGCCAATCTTGTGGCAGCAATTTCAAAACCTTTGTTATCAAATATTTGTGAACCAATATGAGAATGAAGTCCTGCTAAATGAAGGTTTTCATCTTTTACTACTCTTCTTACTGCTTCATCAGCATCTCCTGCTGCAAGAGAAAATCCAAATTTTTGATCTTCATGAGCAGTAGCTACAAACTCATGAGTGTGGGCTTCAATTCCTGCTGTGACTCTGACTAAAACATTTGGTTTAACACCTTTTTCGTTTGCAATTTGAGCTAAACGAGCAATTTCAAAGAATGAATCAACTGCAAAAAGTCCAACTTTTTTTTCTATTGCAAATGCTAATTCATCTAATGATTTATTGTTGCCATGAAAAACTATATTTTCAGGTTTACATCCCCCAGCCAAAGCAACTCTTAATTCACCTTCGGTGGCAACATCTACACCCATGCCTTCATTAACAATTAGCTTGATAAATAGAGAGGAAGTAAAAGCCTTAGAAGCATAAAATATTTTAGTTTCTTTAGTTAATTTGTTTCCATGAGATGCTTTTGAGAAACTTTTCATGTATTTCTGGACACGATTAATTAAATCTGTTTCATCCAAAACAAATAGTGGAGTGGGATATTTATGACTTATTTCTCTAACATCAAGTCCAGAAATAACTAAAGCACCATCATTATTTCTGTTGGCACTTTTAGGCCAAATATGATCAGAGATTTCATTCATGGCCGCAATGGAAATGTTGGGAGCCATGGTCAGAATTTAATCCTTTTTAAATAGTTACTGGGTGGGTCTTCTTGTGTCAAGGCTAACCAACACAAGCAAACCCACCCAGTAGGTGTACTACTAATTATTTATTTAAATGAATACTTTCCCTTGGAATCATTTGGAACCAATAGGACCCAAACTTGACCAATGTCGAATGGCAAAGCTGCACCATTAACTGTGTAGGAAGTACCTGAAGCACCAGATGGTCTTGACCATTCGGCGTCATAGCGTTGTCCGTCACGCAAAATAAATGCTTTACCGGCACCAACAGTCTTAACTAGTGGAGTTTTTCCACCAAACTTGTCTCCGTAACCAGAAACTGTTTGGGTTACTAACTGCACCACAACTGTTTGAGCTACAACTGCTTTACCAGTTCCTTTATCTTTTTGTGCTTTGTTATCAAGTGCGATAGCCCAACCACTGCCATTCCACTTGCCACTAACACTTGAAGCTGGCCATTGTGCTTTAAAAGTTGTTGTTGCTTTTCCACCAGCAGGAGCAGCTTCAGCGAAAGTTAAACCAATATCTTTAACTGCACCTAAACCTTTTGCTTTCTTAACAGTTGAAGCAAGATCCAACATTAAGTTGTGTGGAATACGACGAGAAGAATCTCTTGAATACTTTGCACCATTCAAACTTGGCCCAAGGCGAACAAGAGGTTTCTTAGCAATTTTTGGAAGTAATGCTTTATTTGCACCAGAATAAGCAAATCCTGGATTATCAAATTGTTCTAATATTTCTAAATCAGAAATACGTGCTGATCTAACTGGACCAACTTTTGATGGAAAAGAAGAATTGTAAAGAGCTGCAATTCTTGTTAATCCACCTTCAACTTGTTCCACATAAACAATGTCAGCTTTTGAAATATTTGTATGAGGTCTTGCTGGACCTACGTTATCGATTTTCACCATGATCACTGGTTTGCCAGCACCACCGGGAAGACCTGAAAGTGGACTTGCGCCATCAGCTGCAACAGATGCTGATGCACCTAATGAAACTGTTAAGGCAACTGCAATTGCACTTGCGAGAAGGGTTTTAATTTTTGTCATGCCCTAGACATTAGGGCAAAGCATGACCATGAGCGCAATAGGCTCAACCTACATTTTTTCTGGCGCGCTCACACCTAAGAGATCTAGACCATTTTTTATCACTTGTCGTGTGGCAGCACAGAGCATTAACCGAGCAATAGTCTCATCTGTCACAGCATCATCATTCATAGGCAGAACTCGGCAAGCTGAATAAAACGAGTGATACGCCGTTGCTAATTCTTCCAAATATCTAGCCACTCGATGAGGTTCACGAAGCTGTGCAGCTGAAGAAACAATTCTAGGAAATTCACTTAATGCACCTAATAGTTCTGCTTCTTGTTGTGTAACTAAAACTGCAGGATTGAAATTACTTTTTTGCCAATCAATACCTTTTTCAAGAGCCGATCTAATTACCGCTGAAATTCGAGCATGCGCATATTGCACATAAAAAACAGGATTGTCGTTGGTGTGTGAAGTTAATAAATCAATTTCTAAAGTCAAAGGAGTATCAACTGGATAACGAGTCAAGGTATATCTAGCAGCATCTGTGCCAACTTCTTCAACTAAATCTTCTAAAGTAATTATGTTTCCAGCACGCTTACTTAGTCTTACTTCTTGGCCGTTTTTAAGCATCTTTACCAATTGACCAATTAATACTTCAACATTTTTATCAGGATTATCTCCAGCACAAGCTGCAACTGCTCTTAATCTATTTACATAACCATGGTGATCTGCACCTAAAAGATAAATATTTACATCGTTGCCTCTGCTTCTTTTGTCTACGTAATAAGCAGTATCAGATGCAAAATAGGTAAATTCCCCATCTGCTTTGATTAAAACTCTGTCTTTGTCATCACCAAAATCAGTGGTTCTTAGCCAAGTTGCTCCATCTAATTCAAATACGTGCCCATGTTTTTTTAAGACTGCTAAACCTTTTTCTACCGCCCCACTGGAATGAAGAGATCTTTCTGATGTCCAGGTATCAAAATGAGTCCTAAAATCATCCAAGACATTTTGTTGCTGCTTAAGTTGTTTTTTGTAACCCTCTTCTCTGAATTCAATAACTTGCTCACTCTTACTTAACTTCAAAATTTGAGGTTTTTCTTTAACAATTTCAGCTGCTAAATCTTTTACATACACTCCGTGATAGCCATCTTCAGGTATTGCTTCGTTGTTAGCAGCTGCACAAATGGACGCACCAAATTTATCTAATTGTGAGCCGCGATCATTGACATAAAACTCTCTAACAACTTTTGCTCCACTTGCAGCCAATACTCGAGCAATTGCATCTCCCACTGCTGCCCAACGAGTGTGGCCTAAATGAAGTGGGCCAGTTGGGTTTGCACTAATAAATTCAATATTTATAGTTTCACCTTTGAGTGAATCTGTGTGACCATACTTATCTGATTGCTCAATAATTGTTCTAGCTAATTCACCCAAACTTGCTGAATCTAATGTGAAGTTAAGAAAACCAGGTCCTGCTATTTCTATCTTTTTTATTCCTGGATTTTTACTTAAATCATAAACTAAGAGTTGAGCAACGTCTCGAGGATTTTTACCAGCAGGTTTAGCCACCATTAAGGCAATGTTGCTGGAGAAATCTCCATGCTCTTTGCTTTTTGGTCTTTCAATTTTAATTTCAGGAATGACGCTAACTTCAAGTTTTTGGGAAGCAATCAATGACTCAAGACTTTCTTTAATTGTTTTTGATAGTTCTTCAGGAGTCATGTTCTAATCGTAGGCAGGTGCTAAACATAATTAGTAGTTCGCCATACGCTTATCTATATGTGGAAAATTGCACTGGAGCGAAAGTGGTTCCTCTTTCACATCTTCACCATTCTTAGCATTGCGCTTTGTTTAAGACTTGGACTTTGGCAGTGGGTTAGAAGAGAAAGAACAGATGCCTTATCTGGGGAACAAGTTATTAGTTTGCAAAGCTCGTTTTATGCTGTTCAATGGATTTTCTTCGCAATAGCAGCTGGGTGGTTTTGGTACCGATTCTTTAGGGATGAATACTTGAGTAGAACCGGTCAACTTAAAAAGAGAGATGAGTAAATGGAAAAAGCGTTAGCTCGTTTCAAGTTCATCGCTTATCTTGCCGGTGTTGTGCTTATTCTTTTTACAATTGAAATCACTCTTAAGTACTCCGGAATTCTAGAAATTCCTTGGTTTGCTCAATTACACGGAATCGTTTACATGGTTTATGTAGTAATTGCATTTGATATGTCCAGAAGAGCAAAACTTTCATTACGGGATACTTTTCTAGTTTTAATTGCAGGAACAATTCCTGTTATGTCATTTGTTGCTGAAAGTAGAATTCGACGGCGGGTTCTTAATTCTTAAGTGATTTTCGCCTTAAGAATTAATCTAAGCCCCCGTAGCTCAGTGGATAGAGCGTTGCCCTCCGAAGGCATGTGCGCGTGTTCGACTCACGCCGGGGGCACTTTTAATTAAAAGCTAAAGGTAATAATTCATCTAAATGATTTAAGAAATGATCTGCTTCATCTAATTGTTCTTTCACATGTGAAGTCAAAACAGCAGCAACTGTGCAACCTGCAGATTTACCAGACTTAACTCCAGCTGGAGCATCTTCAATAACCCAACACTGATTTGGCTCTAAGCCAATTCTTTTGGCACCCAAAATAAATGGTTCAGGATGTGGTTTTCCTAACTTCACATCGTTAAATGTCACTGAATGATCAGGCATTTCAATTCCGGCAGCTTTAACTCTCGAGATTGCAAGTGGGATTGTGCAGGAAGTAACAATGGTCCAAGGAATACTTCTGGTATTTAATTCATTCAATAGGTTTTTTGCCCCAGGAATTGCAATGACTCCATCGGTATCACTTGACTCTAAATATTCAATACGATCAACCCAAGATTTGATTTCATCTTCACTTCTACCTTCAAGCAACATGCGTAAAGATTGCTCTGCTGGAATGCCATGTAAACCCACCATTTTTTCAAGTGGAATTTGCGCCTCTTGAGCTAATTTGATCCAAGCTCTCTCAACGGCAGGTTTGGAATTAACCAGAGTTCCATCAAGATCGAACAAAAAACCAATGTGACTCATGTAATAAGTCTATTTCG
>JBJOOK010000026.1:0-7310 GCA_046051325.1 Actinomycetota bacterium
GCTTGAGAATGCGCGACTTAGGGTTGAACCCGGAGTAATCCGTACATTTCATGCCCGAAGAGGACGAGTTACTAAAAATCAAATATTTGCATTAGAAAACTATTTTTCTGAATTTGAATTACCAGAAGGTCCTTGGGATTTTAAAGAATTATTTGGTGATAAAAAAGTGGTTTTCGAAATTGGTTGTGGCAGTGGTGAATCAACGGTTGGATTTGCTAAAGCAAATCCTGACACAATTATTATTGCCATAGAAGTTCATCGTCCAAGTATTAGTCATTTAGTTGAAAATGCTCATAAAGAAGGTTTAACAAATATAAAAGTTGCATACTCTGATGGGGTGCAGGTTTTAAGAGACTGGGTTCAAGATAAATCTCTAACTGCCATATTTGCTTTTTTTCCAGATCCTTGGCCAAAAAAAAGACATAACAAACGAAGACTGTTTAGAACCGAAATTGTGGAATTGATGCAAAAGAAACTTAAAGATGGTGGTGAAATTATTACGGCTACCGATTGGGCGGAATACGGACAACAAATGTTGGAAGTATTGCCTAATTCCAAGCTTTCAATTCGTCCAACTTGGCGACCAACCACTAAATATGAGCGAAAGGGATTAGCCGCCAATCGAGAAATAATGGAAATTCAAGCAAAATTATAGAAACTCCCAGAGAACTTTAAGGTTGAAAAGGTTATCTAGGAAATGCACTGAAAAGTCCAAAGTGTTAGTTTGGAAATAGATAAATTGAAAATGAGGGATAGATGCGTAAGCGCAATGTTGTGATCGTGGCCATTTCAGCCTTAATTGTGGCAGGTGGAATTTATACATATACCAATTCAAATAAGCCTGCTGTTGATACTTATTTAACTGCTGCTGCTACATCAGAATTAATCGAAAGCAGTGTCTCAACCACTGGTTCCATTGTTGATGAATTCACTTTTAACGTTAACGCTGATACTCCAGCCGTGTTAACCAAAATTGCAGGAGTTGCTACCTCTAGCTCTGGAAATCCAGTTTCCCTAAGTGACACTTGGACAATTAGCAAAATTAATAAAGATGAAGGCTCAATTGTGGCAAAGAATTCAACAATAGTGACTTTAAAGAACTATGAGGGAAATACTCAACTAATTAAGTCTCCAGTTGCAGGTCGAGTTAGAGCAATTAATGGCATAACCGGTTTTGCAATAAATGGAAATGTTGCTTCTGTTGGGGCAGGAAAAATCTTGGTAAGCATTGATGTAACCGAAACCCAAGCTACAAAACTAAGTGTTGGTTTGCCAATTGCTTTAGCAATTAATTCTTCAGACACTTTGACTTCGGGATATATTTCCTCAATTAAATCTAGTGCTACCACAGCTAACGACACAACTCCTACTTACAAAGTCTTAATCACTCCAACACCTAAGACTTTGCCTGCAAGTGCCAGAGCTGGCATGACTGCAACAGTTGATGTGACACCTGTTGGAAGTGATCGAATTAGATACACAGACGCAATTTTAATTGATGAATTTACCTACGACATTGATGTCAATAATAAAGCAACTTTAACTACTAGAAATGGAATAGACCTTTTCAAGATAGTGACACCTACAACAAGTGTTGGAACAAAACAATGGACAGTATCAGCTTTAAAAATTGAACCAGGAACCGTTGTTAAAGAAGGCGACATTATTGCTACTTTAAAGAATTTTGATGGCACAACTAAATCTGTTAAATCTCCAGTGGATGGAACAGTTAGAGAAATTTTGACTGCTCCGGGCGCAGTTGTTTCAACGGCAATTGCCACTATCGGTTCTGGTCCAATGATTGCCTCAATCAAGGTGAGCGAATTTGATATTACAAATGTGGCACTAGATCAAGTTGTGGAACTAAAACTTGGAAATACTACTGAAGTAAGTCCGGGTAAAGTTACTCAAATTGGCCAAGTTGCGACCACTGATGCAAACGGAGTTTCACAATTTAGCGTCTTTACCGAATCTGATGCCCCTGTTTCAACATGGAGAATTGGTATGACTGTTACTGCAAAGATTATTTTGCAAAGTAAAAAAGCAGCAATTGCTGTTCCAATTCAAGCACTCGTCAAAAAAGGAAATACTACATTTGTGCAAGTTCTTGATGCTGAAAATAAACCAGTAGACAAGGAAGTAAAAGTAGGAATTACCGGTTCTCAATTAGTTGAAATCTTGAGTGGAATCAAAGTAGGCGAAGAAGTTGTGTTAGGTAAGCAATCTCTTGATGGAAAACTTCCTACTTCTGAAGATCCATTTGCTGAGCAACGAGACAGCCGACGTAACAGCGAATCTCCAAACTAAAAATGTCTACCGTTGTTGAAATGTTGAATGTTACAAAAACATTCGGCGAAGGATCTTCCATAGTTAAAGCTCTTGATGGTGTTGATATTCGTATTGAAAAAGGCGAATTCGTAGCAATTGTTGGAGCTTCTGGATCAGGTAAGTCAACCATGATGAATTTAATAGGTTGTCTAGATCGACCAACTGCAGGCCTTGTCAAAGTAGCTGGGGAAGATTTATCTGAATTAAACGATAAGAAATTAACATCCCTTCGAAACTTGGCTATTGGTTTTGTTTTTCAATCATTTTTTCTGCTTCCTAAAACTGATGCTTTAGATAACGTTGCAACTCCACTTTTTTATAGAGGAGTGCCAGCAAAAGAAGCTCGAAAAAAAGCTATGGAAATGTTAACCAAGTTAGGCATGGCTGATCGCCACACTCACCAATCAACTCAACTATCCGGTGGGCAACAACAAAGAGTGGCTATTGCTCGAGCTCTAGTTACTGAACCATCGTTAATTTTGGCTGATGAGCCAACTGGAGCACTTGATTCCAACACCGGAAAGCAAGTTATGGATTTATTTGAAGGACTCAATAGAGAAGGCATCACCATAGTTTTAATTACTCATGATTTAGATATTGCCAAAAGAGCAAAAAGAAGAATTACCCTAAAAGATGGCAAAATTATTAACGATGAGCGTGATGTGGCATGAACATATTAATTGCTGCCCGTTTAGCTTTTTCCAGAATTATTGCTACTAAAACTCGTTCAGGTTTAACCATGCTAGGAATAATTATTGGAGTTATGTCCTTAATTGCTTTGGTATCAGTTGCTCAAGGAGCAACCTCTGGTATCCAAGATCAATTTAAGGGCCTGGGTGCAAGAAATCTAAATATCACCGGAACTACAAATCAATCACTAACCACTGATGATGTTAAAGAGATTGAAAAACTCTCAGGAATTGAAATTGTTACAGAAACAGTTTCTGGAAGAGTCACATTGTCTTCTAATCAAGCATCAACTAAAGCTCAAATTATTGGAGTCGATCAAAATTACAAAACAGTTGTTGATCCAGATATCTTTGTAGGAAGTTTCTTACCTGATGTAACAAATGCTTCTGATGCACGATTAATAGTCTTAAGCACCACATTGGCAAGTGATTTGAAATTAGATGCTTATTCCATTGGATCATCAATTGCAGTTGGTTCCACAGAATTTACAATCGTGGGAATTCTGGATGATGCTGATGGTTTTGGCACAATGGGAAATGCTTATATTCCACTAGAAACTGCATTCAAGTATGTAGCAGTTCCACCATATTTAAGTTCGATAACGGTACAAACAACTAGTGAAGAAATAGTTCCTGAAGTTACTAATAATTTGACTGCTCTGTTAAAAGCCCGACATAACATCACGGGAGAGCGTGAAGCAGATTTTGTGATAACTGATGCAAGTCAATTACTTGACGCCATTGGCACAGTTCAACAATTCTTATCACTATTACTTGGCGGTATTGCTTCAATTAGTTTGGTTGTCGGTGGCATTGGAATTATGAACATAATGTTGGTTTCTGTTAGAGAAAGAACTCGAGAAATTGGGATAAGACGAGCAATAGGTGCTCAACAATCACAAATTCTTACTCAGTTCTTGATTGAAGCAATAGTTTTATCTTTAGTGGGTGGAATTATTGGTGTGATTATTGGTGAAGTTGTGGCGTACTTCTTAGCTCAGCTTGGTCAATGGAATTTTGCACTTAGCCCAACAATGATCCTTGCTTCTTTGGGTTTCTCTATGTTTGTTGGTGTGGTTTTTGGTGTTTGGCCTGCAAGAACTGCTTCTAAGTTAAAACCAGTTGAGGCATTGCGCTTTGAGTAATTCTTGTCATCTGACAAGATTGCCGTTATGGCTGAATTAGTTTTCTTTTCTGGAACCATGGACAGTGGTAAATCCACCCTGGCTTTACAAACTCACCATAACCATTCAACAGCTGGTCGTCGCGGTTTAGTTTTTACTAGAAAAGATAGAGCAGGAGAGGCAACTCTTAGTTCTCGACTTGGATTAAAAGCAAGTGCAATTGAAGTAACAATTGATACCAATTTTTTAAGACTGATGACTCAAGCACTCTCAAAGGGTGAAACTGTTGACTATTTAATCTGTGATGAAGCTCAGTTTTATGAAGTTGAACAAATTGATCAATTAGCACGAGTTGTTGATGATTTCGGAATTGATGTCTTTACTTTTGGAATTACCACAGATTTTAGAACCGCGCTTTTTCCAGGTGCTCAAAGATTGCTTGAAATTGCAGATCGAGTAAACATTTTACAAGTTGAAGCTCTTTGTTGGTGTGGTAAAAAAGCAACTCATCAAGCTCGAATTGTTAATGGAGTAATGGTCACCGAAGGTGAACAAGTAGTAGTTGGCGATGCTGGCACGAGTGCCAAACCAGATGAAGTGGTTTATGAAGTTTTATGCCGAAAGCATCACATGCGAAAAGTGACCTCGAAGAAAGCAAAACAAGAACACATGTCAAAAACAGCTTTGCCATTTGAAGACTCGATTGGCTAATTAAAGACACATCTTCGAGGCAGTTAACCAAGTGTTCATCTTGGTTTCTCTTGCCCTCAATCTTTACCAATGGATTTAGTGAACCAATAAGTGGCAAAGTGTCCCTTAGAAGATTGAAAGTTCCTGGGAGGAATTTCATGTCAAGTAAAAAAGTTCGGGCACTAATCTCAGAATTACTAGGTTCATTCACTATTGCTGCTGCTGTAGTGGGTTCAGGCATCATGGCCCAAAACATGACAGATGATAGAGCCGTCATGCTGATTATCAACACAATTGGAACAGTATTTGGTTTAGCAATTGCTATATCTATTTTTTCACAAGTTGGACTTGCTCATTTCAACCCGATTGTCACCCTGTGGACTTTTTCCAGAGGAAAGCAAACCTTAGTTGAATCTTTACAATTAATCGTTTTCCAAGTTTTGGGATTTGTTACAGGTGTGGGAGTAACTAACTACACCTTTGGTGGAGATTCCTTTCAACAAGCAACTCAAGTAAGGGCAGGAACTGGCCAATTAATAGCCGAAGTAATTGCTTCAGCTGGATTAATTTTCGTGCTCACAGCCGTTACCCGATCCGATCTGCGCGGTGGGCCACAAGTTTGGGTACCAATTTGGCTAGGAGTAGCAATGCTGTTCACCTCTTCAGGTGCATTTGCAAACCCAGCGTTTACTTTTGCTAGATCTCTAACAGACTCATTTACCGGAATTGCCTCTAGTTCTGTTTTGGGATTCATCATTGCAGAATTTGTTGGATTAGTAATTGGTGGACTTCTAGTGATGTATGTCTTCCAAATGAAGTTTAAGAAGCCTAAAGTTTCATGACTAAAAAAGTAAGTGTTTTATTTGTCTGCGTGCATAACGCAGGTAGATCACAAATGGCTGCTGCTTACTTAAGTTATTTATCCCACGGAACTATTGAAGTTAGATCTGCTGGCTCAATGCCAGCAGATCAAATTAATCCTTCCGTTGTTGCAGCAATGTTAGAAGAAAATATTGATATTTCAAAAAATGTTCCTAAAATTTTAACAACAGAAGCAGTACAAGATTCAGATTATGTAATAACAATGGGTTGTGGAGATGCTTGTCCTATATTTCCAGGTAAAAAATATTTAGATTGGAAGTTAGAAGATCCAGCAGGACAAGGTATTGCATCAATAAGACCAATAAGGGATGAAATTAAGCAACTTGTGTGGGGTTTAATCGAAGAAATTAGGGGTCAAAAAAAGTAATAAAACTACTGGTATAGATTAGTTATTACTAGTAGGAGATGATTTTTTTATGAAAGCGCTCGTTATCGGAGCGGGTGGAGTTGGGCGTTCAATCGCCAATATCGCATCTAGAAGAAAATTTATAACCAGCATGGTTATTGCTGATCGTTCATTAGAACGAGCACAACTTGCAATCAAAAGATTAAATGATGATCGCTTTGATGCAGCTCAAGTAAATGCTGCTGAATTAGAAGACATTAGAGAATTAATTAGAGACACTAAACCAGATGTTGTGATCAACGCTGTTGATCCAAGATTTGTGATGCCAATCTTTTTAGCTTGCGAAATTGAAAACACCAACTACATGGACATGGCTATGTCTTTGTCTCGTCCTCATCCTAAATATCCACATACCGAAGTGGGCGTGAAATTAGGAGACGAGCAATTTGCCCGTGACTGGAACTGGGCTGAAAGAAAGATTTGGGCAGTTGTGGGAATGGGAATTGAACCTGGACTAAGTGATGTCTTGGCCAAGTACGCCTCTGACGAACTCTTTAGCCAAATTGATGAACTAACAGTGCTAGATGGATCTAACATTGTGATTGAAGGAGATTCTTTTGCCCCTTCTTTCTCAATCTGGACCACAATCGAAGAATGCTTAAACCCACCTTTGGTTTGGGAAGACGGCAAAGGATGGTTCACCACCAAGCCATTCTCAGAACCACAAATATTTGATTTCCCAGAAGGCATTGGTCCGGTGGAATGTGTCAACGTTGAACACGAAGAAGTTGTGTTAATTCCTCAAAAAATTGAAGCTAAAAAAGTTAACTTTAAATATGGTCTTGGAAAAGAATTCATCGACATTTTAAAGACGATAAACAAACTTGGTTTAGATAAGAAAGAAAACGTAGACGTACAAGGAGTTTCTGTTTCTCCTAGAGATTTGTTAACCGCCTCATTGCCAGATCCTGCCACTTTGGGATCTCGTATGAAAGGTAAAACTTGTGCAGGAGTCTTAGTTAAAGGATTAGACAAAGAAGGCAAACCAAAAGCTACCTATTTGTATCACGTTGTTGATAACGAATGGTCAATGAAGGAATACGGCGATCAAGCAGTAGTTTGGCAAACAGCACTAAATCCTGTTGTTGCGATGGAATTGATTCATAATGGAACTTGGAAGCCACAAAGTGTTATGGGACCTGAATGGTTTGAACCAAAACCATATCTAGACCTAGTTAATGAATATGGCGC
>JBJOOK010000027.1:0-11529 GCA_046051325.1 Actinomycetota bacterium
GGCAATTGGGTAATGGTGGCATCAATTAGATTTAATTTAAGTTCACTTTTTGTGCGGCGCCGTTTTGAGGCGGCGCCGTCTTGGTCTAGCTGTACTACTTCTCCCATTTAATTATTCGGCTGCTGCAATTGGCACAACATCAGCTTCTGGCTTCTCAACTGTTTTGTCGAGAGCAAAAACTTCTTTGATGCGGCGTTCAATTTCGTTAGCCAAATCAGGGTTATCTCTTAAGAAGGTGCGTGCATTTTCTTTACCTTGACCTAATTGATCGCCTTCGTAGGTAAACCATGATCCGCTCTTCTTTACGATGTCATGTTCAACACCCATGTCGATAAGGCTTCCCTCACGAGAAATTCCTTCACCGAAAATGATGTCGAATTCTGCTTGTTTGAACGGTGGAGCCATTTTGTTTTTCACAACTTTGACTCGGGTTCTATTTCCAACAGCGTCTGTGCCATCTTTCAGTGTTTCAATACGACGCACATCTAGACGAACTGAAGAATAAAACTTCAAAGCTTTTCCACCAGTTGTTGTTTCTGGAGATCCAAACATCACCCCAATTTTTTCTCTTAATTGGTTGATAAAAATTGCAGTGGTGTTTGAGTTAGCTAATGCACCAGTCATTTTTCTTAGAGCCTGGCTCATTAATCGAGCTTGTAGACCCATGTGACTGTCACCCATTTCGCCTTCGATTTCAGCTCTTGGCACAAGTGCTGCAACTGAATCGATAACAACAATGGAAAGTGCACCGGAGCGAACTAACATGTCAGCAATTTCTAAAGCTTGTTCACCTGTATCTGGTTGGCTTACTAGCAATGCGTCAATATCAACGCCAAGTTTTTGGGCATAATCTGGATCGAGTGCATGTTCTGCATCTATGAATGCTGCAATGCCGCCAGCTCTTTGAGCACTAGCAATTGCGTGCAATGCAACTGTGGTTTTTCCACTTGATTCTGGTCCGTAAATTTCTACGACGCGACCTCTTGGTAATCCACCAATACCTAAAGCGATATCCAGTGCGATTGAACCAGTTGGAATTACTTCTGCTGGTGGGCGATCTTCTTGACCCATACGCATAACTGATCCGCGTCCGAATTGACGATCGATTTGGGACAGGGCTGCTTCTAACGCCTTGTCGCGGTCATTTGCCGCTGTTGCCATTTGTGACCCTTTCTTTTGGTCCTAGCTGTCTTTTGCTTACTTACTCAAGGTAAGTGTTAGCACTGACATTTGTCCGGGACCTGGTTAGAGGTTGGGGACATCTCTTACCTGTGGACATTACTCGAACAGGTGTTCGAAGAGTATCAGACACGCCGTTCACCTCGCCGAAGGGCCTAAACCTTGATTATCAACCACGGCTTTCCACACAGTTTGAGCATCAAAGCCCAGCTTCAAAGCATCATCCACGCTAACTCCCCCAAGTTCAGGCAGGACAAAATCCTTGGCCCAGGAAGCGGCGTACTCTTCCCCGAAGTGTTCTTTGAGCCGGCGTCTTAATTCAGTAATCCACATAACACTGCCTAATTTAGACGAATCTTGCTACTGAAAGACTTACATTCATCATGGATTTCTACGGTTTCACATTATTACTGCGCTGGATTTTGGGCTGGTTCATTCAACCAAAATTGCGCACCCTTCCTATTCAAAGTGAAAGGGCAGAAATTGCAGTAATTATTCCTGCTCGCAATGAAGAAAAGACAATTTCTCAACTACTTAACGCTTTAAAACAATCTGAAATTGCTCCAACTGAGCTTGTGGTGGTTGATGATCATTCAACAGACAAAACCGCAGAGATTGCACAGTCACTGGGTGCAAAAGTAATAAAGAGCAAAGAACTTCCCCTTGGATGGACTGGGAAAACTTTTGCACTTTTCCAAGGAGTACAAGCCACAAAATCAGAAGTTATTTTATTTCTAGATGCAGACACCAAGCCAAATAAAAACTTAATAGGAAAAATGAGTTATGCCCTAAAACAAAATGGCGGTCTTATCTCAATCCAGCCTTTTCATGAAATGAAATCAGTCTATGAAAGATTTGCCTCAGTTTTTAACTTAGTTGGTTCAATAGGAGCACGGCTGGGAGAAAAAGACGGTTTAGCTTTTGGACCAGCCTTAATGCTTAATCGATTTGATTTAGAAAAAGTTGGTGGAATCCAAAGTGTGAAGAGTCAATTATTGGAAGATCGAGCTTTAGGTTTACTGTTTCAAAAAAGTAATCTAGCTGTAAATACCTATATAGGTAGTAAAGATATTTCTTTTCAAATGTATCCAGATGGAATTAAATCATTAACTCAAGGCTTCACCAAAAATATGGCAGCAGGATCCATTGGGTTAAGTAAATTAAGATTTTTGCTTCTCTTTACTTGGTTTAGTGGACTTGTTGCAGCAGCCTGGGAATTACCGTTTGCTTTTATTGCTTGGAGTCAAACCGGAACACCACCTTCCTTATATCAATATCTATTAACAATTGGCTTTGGAATTCAATTCTGGTGGTTTATTAGAAAATTAGGTAACTTTAATTTCTATCTAGTTCTCTACCCATTTATGATTCTTTACTTCCTGATTGTTTTCTTTTATTCTGTATCCTTGACCTGGCGTGGAAAAGTAATTTGGAAAGATCGAATTCTTGATGCAAAAGCAGGTTTAAAGTGAACGAAATTATCAAGTATTTACTATTAAATATTGGTACCTGGGTTTTATGGTTTTTTATCGTAGGTTTCTTTGCTTCAAAGCTTAAGGATTCTTTTCTATCCAAAGATTACACTTTTACAAACTTACATAATTTTGAGAAAGATGCTTCTTGGTTTAGAAAATACTTAAAAATTGATAAATGGAAGGATCGCGTTCCTGAATTGGGTGGAGTCTTTGGGGATGGTTTTCAGAAACGAAGCATTGACCTAGGCACAAGAGAGCAATTGGAATTATTCATTCGCGAAACCAGAAGAGCAGAACTTGCTCATTGGGTAATGACTGCAGGTTGGATTATCACGATTGCTTTTAATCCCCTATGGGCAATAGTTTTTAACCTGATTTTTGCTCATATTGTGAATTTTCCGTGTCTGATTATTCAAAGATATAACAGGGCAAGACTTATTAAAGTTTTAGAAAATAGAACTTAAGCAGCAGCTGAATCTGATTTTTTTGCAACTGGCAAGAGTGTTACTCCAGTTGGATTGTTTTCAATTTGGGCAACAGCTTTTGTGACATCAAACATTAATTTTGATAGTGGCAGATTTAATGCTCCACAAATGGCACCTAATAATTCTGAAGATGGTTCTTTTTGGCCACGTTCAACTTCACTTAAATAACCAAGAGATACTCGAGCACTTTTTGAGATATCGCGAAGTGATCTTTTTTGTGCATTACGAGCTTGGCGTAGTTGATCGCCCATCACTTTTCTTAAAACAATCATGAATATATTTTAGCCCATAAAGGACTTGTTTGCCCCTTTATTCACACGAGCCGACTCAAGGTCAGCTGCAATATTTCCTGCACAGTTTGATTACGAATTTGAGTTCTATCCCCAGTAAGTTCCAATTTTTGGCACATATTGTGGTCCCCAATTGAAATAGCCACAAATACTAATCCGGGAAGAAATCCTGCACTTTTTTCTGGCCCTGCAACTCCGGTGGCAGAAATTCCGATATCGGACTTCATTATTTTTCTCACATTTATTGCCATTTCTATAGCAACTTGTTCTGAAATACTCGTGAAATTAGTAATAGTTTCGTTCTTCACATTTAAAACACTTTGCTTGATCTCATCAACATAAGCAGTAATTGAACCTTTGAAAACACTTGATGCTCCTGGAACTTCAGTCAAACTAGTTGCAATTAATCCACCGGTTAAAGATTCGGCAACAGCAATGGTGAGATTTTTTTCTTGAAGTTTTTTGATCAAACTACTAGCTAATTCATTAGCCAAATCTATTGTTCTTCTCTATCAGTCATGATTGCTTTCATAATGTAGTCAACAGCTGTAGCAAGAGTTAAAATAACTGCCGCATACATAATAATTTCACCAACAATTGAAAATGATTCAGGAAGTGGCAACAAATAGAAACTAATTGCCACGATTTGGGTAATCGTTTTTAGTTTTCCACCACGGCTGGCAGGAATTACACCTTTGTTGATAACCCAAAATCTTAAAAAAGTCACGAACAATTCTCTAGCTAAAATTACCCAGGTAAACCACCAGTCCAGCAAATTTAAATAAGACAATCCAATTAGCGCTACTCCGATTAAAGCTTTATCAGCAATGGGATCAAATATTTTTCCAAAATTAGTAATTAAGTTCCAACGTCTAGCAATTGTGCCATCAGCAATATCGGTTAATGCAGCAACAATAAATATGGTCCCGGCAATTATTCGATTGGCATAGGTTTCAGCACTTTCTTTAAATAACAGCCAAGCCAAAATAGGTACCACAACAATTCTTACGGTTGTTAATAAATTAGGTACATTAAATGAACTGACTGCTGAAATAGGATCGGCTACACGATCTGGAACAGCAGGTTTTAACACTGGGCGTTCTATTTTGTCTTCACCTCCAGGTCTGCTCCTACGTTACCTACAACTACTGCTTTTACTAAATCACCCACACTTGCATTGCTGTTCAAGATTGTGGTTATGCCATCTACTTCTGGTCCTTGCTCTCTGGTTCTACCAGTTACCCCATCTTCATCATTTGCTTCCACTAACACTTCAACTTCGGAATTAATTCGACTGTGAGCTTTTTGAGACATTAGTTCTTCAGCAATTGAATTTAAACTTTTAACTCTCTCATCAACTACTTCTTGTTCCAAGGCGTCTTTAAAATCAGCAGCTTCGGTGCCATCTTCTTGTGAGTAACCAAAGATGCCAATGGCATCTAGTTCTGCTTGTTCTAAGAAATTTTTGATTTCTGCATATTCTTCATCAGTTTCTCCTGGGAAACCAACAATGAAATTACTTCTAATGCCAGCTTCAGGACTGATTTTTCTAATACTTTTAATTAAGTTAAGGAAATCTTTAGTGCCACCAAAGCGTTTCATTCTTCTTAAAACATCAGGATTAGCATGTTGAAAAGATAGATCAAAATATGGCACAACTTTGTCTGTCTTAACTATTGCTTCAATCAAAGATGGTCTCATTTCAGCAGGTTGTAAATATGACAATCTGATCCAGTCAATTGATTCAATTTTGGCAATCTCAGGCAAGAGCGTTTCTAAGAGACGAATATCGCCTAAGTCTTTGCCGTAGCTGGTGGTGTTTTCACTTACTAGGAATAATTCTTTGACTCCATTTTGTCCCAGCCAGGCTGCTTCTTCCAAGATTTCTGAAGGTCTGCGGGATAGATATGAACCTCTAAATCTCGGAATTGCGCAAAACGTGCAACGACGATCACATCCTGAGGCAAGTTTTAAAGGTGCTGTTGGTTTGTTATCAAGTCTGAATCTGTTTAAGGGTTGTTCTATTTTCTTTTCACTTCGAGCAGTTGGTGAAATTGGGAGAAGTAATCTTCGATCTTGAGGAATTGGCGCTTGTGGTCTATTGCCACTTAATACTTCATTTAATCTGGCAGTGATTTGGTCATAGTCATCAAAACCTAAAATCGCATCTGCTTCAGGTAGTGCTTTTTCTAATTCATTGCCATATCTTTCAGCCATGCAACCAACAGCTAGAACAGCTTTGACATTGCTGTTTTGCTTTAAATCATTTGCTGCTAAAAGTGTGTCAATGCTGTCTTTTTTTGCTGCTTCAATAAATCCGCAAGTGTTAACAAATACGGCATCGGCATCACTTGGTTCTTGAACTAATTCAATACCGTCTTTTGATAACCGAGCGGCTAATTCTTCGCTATCAACTTCATTACGTGCACATCCTAAAGTAACGATGGCTACGCGTGTTGACATTGTGATTACAGCCTAAAGAAAGTACTCAAGGGACGCTACCGCCAGGTATGAGTCGTCCCTTAAGAAATTACTGAACTGGACCTTCTGGTCCAAACTCAACTCTGACAACTTCTCCGTTGCCACCTGCTTTTCCTAATGCTTGTCCATTAACTGTCAAAGTTATTGCACCAGCATTTCCAAGCAACAATTTCACACCGTCAACGCTACCTACGCGTTGTTCTTGGCCTTCTCTGATTATTCCTTCAAAAAGTTCAACATCATTAATATCTGTTGCTCTTACCCAACTGCTATTGCCTTCAGCTTTGATCAAAACATCAACACCAGGAGCTGGAACATTAGCTGTTAAGTTTTCTGCTGCTTTGGTAATTGCAGGTTTTGGTGTTGGAGTTGCAGTAACTTCAGCAACTACTTCTTGAGGTGTATTAAATGAAGAAACAATTACTGAACCAATGGCAATAACTGTGATGATTCCTAATGTGGAGGCCATCATTAATGACCAATTTGTACCTGATTTGGCACGGAAATTTTCTAATGGTTGAAAGAAACTTCCAGAAAATTGTGAAGTTTTATTTTGTTGATTGGCAACGACCGAAGCGACTTCTAATACTTCAGCGTCCGGTGCAAGCACCGGTTGATCAAAAGGGGATTCACCAGCTCCAGAAGCTGGATAAAGGGCCATAAGTTCATCAGGATTTAAATCCAAGACTTGTGCCATTACACGAATGTGTCCGCGCACATAAACATCTGCGCCTACTTTTTCAAATTCATCTTTTTCAATGTGTTTAACTAAAACTTCACGTATACGAACTTGTGCACTTAATTCAGAAATGGTTATACCTTTAGATTCGCGCGCAAAGCGCAAACGGCTGCCGATTGAATCTTGCATTCAGCACCTCCCACCTGTTTAAGTCTCGAACCATCAAAGGGTATCACCTATGTTCGCTACAGCGAATAGGTGGTATTTCTGTGATTAGAGTGACTTATTCAGGGTAGCCCTACGGGTGAAGGACCACAAGACCTGCCAGATGAATTAAGCGTTAACTTCGCCTCGAAGGGAAGCCAATGTTTCTACAAGCTCTTCAGGCTTAACCAGTACTTCTCGGGCCTTGGAACCTTCACTTGGTCCCACGATGCCACGATCTTCCATCAAATCAATTAGTCTTCCGGCTTTAGCAAAACCAACTCTTAGCTTTCTTTGCAACATCGAAGTTGAACCCAATTGGGTTGAAACAACTAATTCAGCTGCTGAGAGCAATAAATCAAGATCATCACCAATATCGTTTTCCACACTTGATCTTGAGAAACAATTGTCCTAATTTCTGTTTCTGAAACAAACGCACCTTGAATTCTGGTTGGTTTTGATGCACCCATTGGTAAGAACAAACCATCGCCTTGTCCAACTAATTTTTCAGCTCCTGGTTGATCCAAAATAACTCTAGAATCAGCCAAACTTGCTGTTGCAAAAGCTAATCTGCTTGGCACGTTAGCTTTAATCAAACCTGTTACAACATCAACACTTGGACGCTGGGTTGCTATCACTAAATGAATTCCTGCTGCTCTTGCAAGTTGAGTAATTCGGACAATGGCATCTTCAACATCTCTAGGTGCCACCATCATCAAATCTGCTAATTCATCAACCACCACTAATAAATATGGATAAGGTTCAGGAGTTGGCTTATCCCCTATTGAATTAACCTTGCCGGCTTTTACTGCTTTGTTGTAATCATCAATGTGTCTAAAACCATGGGCATGAAGAGCGTCATATCGAACTTCCATTTCCTTTACAACCCATTGCAAAACTTCTGCTGCTTTTTTAGGGTTTGTCACAATTGGAGTAATCAAATGCGGAACTCCTGCATAAGCTGCTAACTCAACTCGCTTTGGATCAATCAAAATAAGTTTTGCTTCATCAGGAGTTGAGCGCATCAAAATTGAAGTTACTAAAGCATTTATACAAGAAGATTTTCCAGCACCAGTGGCCCCTGCAACTAAAATGTGTGGCATTTTGGCCAAGTTCGCACAAATTACTGAACCTTCGACATCTTTTCCTAAACCAACAACTAATGGATGTTTCTCATCTGTGGCAACGGGAGAATTTAATAAATCAGCAAGAGCAACTAATTCGCGGTCTTGATTTGGTATTTCTATACCAATCGCAGATTTTCCAGGAATCGGTGACAAAATTCTTACATCAGCACTTGCCACTGCATAAGCAATATTTTTACTTAATGCAGTTACTCTTTCAACTTTTACAGCAGGTCCAAGTTCTACTTCATATCTAGTAACTGTTGGTCCGCGAGAAAACCCTGTCACAGTCGCATCAATATCAAATTGTGAGAAAACTTTGGTTAAGGATTCAACTACCCCATCGTTGATTTTACTTCTAGTTTTTGGGACTGGCCCTGGTTTCAAACATGAAGCTGGTGGAAGTTTGTAATTCTTTTCAGCTTTTATGGCCATCTGTTTTGCAACTGGTTTAATAACTGGCTTTAGGTGCACAACGTTATCTTTAACTATTTGAATTGGTTGAGTTGAATCAACAGAAGATACAACTGGAATTGGTTGAGTTGAATCCATATCAAATTCGTCAACATGATCTGTGATCACAGGAGAAGCTGCAAAAGGAATATCATCAACTAAGACATCTGAATCTTCGTCAATTTCTTCTTTGCTTGACCATCGACTCATCCACCTTGATAAGACATTTCCTTTTTTAACAGGCTCATCTTCATATTCATCTTCATAACTTTCATCAATTAGTCCATCTTCTAATTCATCTTCTTCATAATCTGATGAAGTGAACATGTCTAGTTCTTGATCTAGGTCATCAACTTCTTCTTCACTATTTCTTCTTCTGCCGCCAAGGGAAATAAAGCCAACTAAGTTCTTAATCTTTTCTCCCACAGCAGTAACAGGAGTTTTAGTGGTAATTAATGTTCCAAAAAATCCAAACAAAATAAGTAACAACATTGCAATAAAACCATTAGTTAATCCGGCTAGTGGAGTTGCGATTAACCAACCTAACCAACCAGCACCAGATTGCATTGCTTCTACTCCATCACCTGGAGTTGGTGTGCCTTTGAATAAATGCCATAAACCAGCAACGCTCATTAACATCGCACTTGCGCCTATAACAATTCTTGGACCATCACCTTTTTTGGCAGGATTTCTAAATGTTTGCCAAGCAGAATAAACAAAAACAACAGGAAGAAATATAGTCAAAGCACCAACGGCGCCACTGATAACTAATTTAGAATAAGTAGTGATAACGGTTTGAGTATCAAACCAACTTTGAGCTGCCACAATTATTGATAAAGCTAAAAGAAGTAGTCCTAAACCATCTCGTCTTTGTTTTTGATCAATTTCTTTTGCCCCATGTCCAACTGCTCGAGCAAAGGCACCAAAAACTTTGGCAATAACTCCCCAAGCCATTCCAATGAGGGAAAGAATTCGGCCAAAAAATAACACTAAAGTTCCACCACGAGATTTTCGTGAGGAGTTGTGATTGCGGGCACGCGAGCGTGCCGGCGTGCTAGTAGCCATAAATAGAGATTACCCTCGTGCAACACCTGTTACTTGAGTATCAGAAGCGACTTTTAGTGCGTGTCGTCACTTCTGACACAAATTATTAGGTTTAACCCTGAAAACCAGCATCTCTATGGGATCCATCGCAAAATGGCTTTTCCTTGGAATGACCACAGCGACAAAGTGATTTTGCAGAGGCTTCAACTACTTCGGTGGTTACTTCACTTTCACCTTGTTTGGTGTAATTCAATTCAAAGTCGCCTTCAACTCGAATTGATCCATTTGGTTTAACTGTGATTTTAACTTTTTCACTCATTTTTATTTCTCCTTATGCTTCAACCACGACTGGGACAATCATTGGTCTTCTTCGGTGTTGATCACTTACCCATTTACCTGTTGTTCTTCTTACAACTTTTTGTAATTGATTAATATCATAAATGTTATTTTTCATTGCATCTTCCAAACTGGCTTTGATAATTGGAATAACTTCATCAAATACTGCATCATTTTCTGCAAATCCACGAGCATGAATTTCTGGACCTGCCACAACTTTGTTTTCCACAGAATCAACGACTACTACAACGGAAATAAATCCTTCTTCACCTAAAATTCTTCGATCCTTTAAGGAATCCTCGGCAACTCCCCCGACACTTGAACCGTCCACAAAGACGTAACCGCAAGGAACAGCTCCTACTATTTTTGCTTTGCGATTATGAAGATCTACCACCATGCCATCTGCTGTGATAACAACGTTTTCTTTTTTAACACCTGTTTTTATAGCTAATGCTGCATTGGCTCGTAAATGTCTTGGTTCACCGTGCACGGGCATTACATTTCTTGGTTTTAACAAGTTATAGAAATAAAGTAATTCTCCACTTGCAGCGTGCCCTGAAACGTGAACTTTAGCATTTCCAGAATGAACCACATTGGCACCTTGTTTAGTTAAGCCATTAATTACTCTGTTAACAGAGTTTTCATTTCCTGGAATTAAAGATGATGCCAAAATAACTGTGTCGCCATCACCAATTCTAAGTTTATGATCCAGGCCTGCCATTCGAGAAAGTGCAGCCATTGGTTCGCCTTGCGAACCAGTTGTGATTAAAACAACTTCATTATCTGCGTAGTTTTCAATGTCGTCAATATTAATGGTGGCATTGGGCGGAATTGTTAAATAACCTAAATCTCTTGCCACTCCCATATTTCTAACCATGGATCTTCCAACAAATGCTACTTTTCTTTTATTTTGTTTTGCAGCATCAATTATTTGTTGCACTCTGTGAATGTGAGAAGCAAAGCTTGCCACAATAACTCTTCTGGGAGCTCGAGACATTATTGATTCAATAACTGGTGCAATATCTTTTTCTTGCGGGACAAAGCCTGGAACTTCAGCATTAGTGGAATCAACTAAAGCTAAGTCAACACCTTCATCACCTAATCTGGCAAAGGTATTTAAGTCTGTGATGCGTCCATCAAGTGGTAATTGATCCATCTTGAAATCACCTGTATGAATAAGGGTTCCTGCCCCTGTTTTCATTGATAAAGCCAATGCATCAGGAATGGAATGATTTACCGCAATAAATTCAACACTGAATTCACCTATTTTTTCAATATCGCCTTCTTTAACCATTCTTAAATCTGATTTGATGCGATGTTCTTTTAATTTTTCTGCTAATAATGCAAGGGTTAATTTAGAACCATAAATAGGAACGTGTGGTGCTTCTCTTAATAAATATGGAACTCCACCCATGTGATCTTCATGAGCATGAGTCAAAATAATGGCTTTAACTTTTTGCCATTTATCTCTTAAGTATTCAAAGTCAGGCAAAATTAAATCAACACCAGGTTGATTTTCTTCAGGAAACAAAACACCAACATCAACAATGACAATGTCTTGGTTGTATTGCATAACGGTCATGTTTCGACCGATTTCGCCAATCCCCCCTAAGGGAATGACTCGAAGAGTTTCCGGCGCTAATTTATTTGGCAGCGGAAACTCGTGAGAAGTTAACGTCAAATCTTTATTCCTCCGTCGAGCAAATCTGCTCTTAATTGTGTTATTTGTTTTTCGTCAGCATCGACGAGTGGCAAACGGGCTGCGCCTGCCGGTAATCC
>JBJOOK010000028.1:0-7175 GCA_046051325.1 Actinomycetota bacterium
TTTTCAAATAAGTAAAATTCAATTTCAGGATGAGTATAAAAAGTAAAACCCATGTCTGCTGCTTTTGCCATTGTTCTTTTTAAAACCCAGCGAGGATCAGCATAAGAAGGAGAACCATCAGGCATTTGAATGTCGCAAAACATTCTTGCCACTCCTGGTCCTTCACTTCGCCAAGGAAGTAATTGAAATGTTGCAGGATCTGGTTTTGCCAACATGTCAGATTCATACACGCGAGAAAAACCTTGAATGGCAGAACCATCAAAACCAATACCTTCAGAAAATGCTGCTTCTAATTCAGCAGGAGCTACTGCTACTGACTTCAAGGAACCGATCACATCGGTGAACCATAAACGTACGAAACGAATATCGCGTTCTTCAATTGTTCTTAATACGAAATCTGCTTGTTTATCCATGAAACCTATTGTGCCCCATGATTGTTTCGGCTTTGTTACATAAATTTCAGGCATTCCAAGCCTGGAATACACTTATATATATGGCACTCACAGTGGCTTTAGCCCAAGTAAACCCTCGTGTGGGTGACTTAAGTGGCAATGCCGCAATCGTTAGAAACTTCTCCAAAAAAGCATCTGAACTAGGAGCATCCCTTGTTGCTTTTCCAGAAATGGTTTTAACTGGTTATCCCATAGAAGATCTTTCATTAAGAAAGTCTTTTCAAGATGCATCAAAGAAAGCATTGAATCAATTAGCTAAAGATTTAGTTCTTGATGGATTAAAAGATCTAACAGTAGTTGTTGGATATTTGGATTCAACTGGAGAAAAAGCATCTTTAGGAGTACCTGCTGGTGGACCACAAAATGCTGCAGCAGTAATTAGAAATGGTGAAGTAATTGCCAAATACATCAAACATCATTTACCAAATTATGGTGTTTTTGATGAATATAGATACTTTGTCCCAGGAACAGATAACTGCTCATTTGAAGTAGAGGGTGTAAAAGTTTCTTTAGCAATTTGTGAAGATATCTGGCAAGACGGAGGACCAGTTTCTCAAATTGCTCAACTTAAATCTGATTTGTTGATTGTTATAAACGGTTCTCCATATGAATACGGCAAAGATGATTCCCGTTTACAACTTGTCCAAAAAAGAGCTAAAGAAGTAAATGCACCTCTGGCCTACGTGAACATGGTGGGTGGACAAGATGAACTAGTTTTTGATGGTGACTCAATTGTGGTAAACACAAATGGATCAATCGCCAATAGAGCGAGTCAATTTGTAGAAGAAATCATCCTTTTTGAAGTTGAACCAAACAAACCAATAAACCAATCAATGGTGAGAAAAAGAAGTAATGATCTAGAAGAGGTTTATCAAGCATTAGTTGTTGGTTTAAGAGATTATGTTTTAAAGAACAATATGGAATCTGTTGTTTTAGGACTTAGTGGTGGAATTGATTCGGCGTTAGTCGCAGCAATTGCAGTAGATGCACTAGGTGCAAATAATGTTTATGGCGTATCGATGCCAAGTCCATATTCATCAGAGCATTCTGTAAGTGATGCCCAAGATTTAGCAACAAGAACTGGTTTAAATTATCGAAGCGTGCCAATCAAACCAATGTTTGATGCCTACCAATCATCATTGTCGTTAAAAGGATTAGCCGAAGAAAACTTGCAAGCAAGACTTCGTGGAATGACCTTGATGGCAATTTCAAACCAAGAAGGCCATCTTGTTCTTGCCACAGGAAATAAAAGTGAATTAGCTGTTGGGTACTCAACTATTTATGGTGATGCTGTTGGTGGTTTTGCTCCTATTAAAGATGTGCCAAAAACTCTAGTTTGGGAATTATCTAAATGGAGAAATAAACAAGCAGGCAATCCCCCAATTCCAGAATCAAGCATTACTAAAGAACCAAGTGCAGAATTGCGTCCTGGTCAACTTGATACCGATTCTCTTCCAGATTATGAAAAACTTGACCCCATGATCAATGCCTATGTGGAGCAAGATCAAGGTGCTTTTGAAATGGCAACCAAGGGAATAGATAAATCATTAATTGAAAAAGTGTTGAAGCTGATTGATCAAGCCGAATATAAAAGACGCCAATATCCACCTGGAACAAAGATTTCAGCCAAAGCTTTTGGTCGAGACAGAAGACAACCAATTACTAATAGTTGGAGAGAAAGTCTCTAGTACTTAACCCTTACCCATGGTTTAGTTAATATCTCTGACACAATTAAGTTCTACCTAGATAAATCCGGGGACCAAGAAATTTGGCTTCGAGAGGAAAATGGTTATGGCACGTATTTCTGTTCGCGATCTTGCTGCATTCAAGCAATCAAAAAAGCGCTTCACAATGCTAACAAGTTATGACTCGCTTACTGCTTCTCTATTTGATGACGCAGGAATCCCAGTTCTCTTAGTTGGAGATTCAGCAGCAAATCTTGTATTCGGTTATGACTCAACACTTCCTGTCACTGTTGAAGACATGCTTCCCATAGTTTCAGCTGTTGCTCGATCATCAAAAAATGCTTTAGTAGTAGCTGACATGCCTTTTGGTTCTTACCAAACTTCTATTTCATCAGCACTTGAATCAGGTACAAAGTTTTTAAAAGCAGGAGCTCAAGCAGTAAAACTTGAAGGTGGACAACGAATTGTTGAAACTGTCACAGCTTTAGTGGAAGCAGGAATACCAGTTATGGGCCATATTGGTTTAACTCCACAATCGGTAAACGTTTTCGGTGGATACAAAGTTCAAGGTCGTGGTGAACAAGCAGAATCATTACTGCAAGATGCCAAGTCATTAGAAAACTCAGGTGCTTTTGCAATTGTGCTAGAAGCAATACCAAGTGAATTAGCTAAACAAATAACAGAATCTATTTCTATTCCCACTATTGGAATTGGTGCAGGATCAGACACTGATGCTCAAGTTATGGTGTGGCAAGACTTAGTTGGATTAACCCCTGGACCAAAACCTAAATTTGTGAAGAACTATTTGAATCTTAGAGAGCAAGTTGAAAAGGCAGTTAAAGAATTTAGTAGTGATGTTGCATCAGGTAAATACCCTGATAAAGATCACTCTTACGAATAATTCAGGCTATTTTAGATTAGATCTCAATTGTAAGAATTGTTCCAATTCTGTTCTTTTCAATCGACCATTCAGAACGTGCAATTTGATTTAGCCAAGCAGTGCCTGATCCTTTTGACTTAACTAACTTTCCACTTCCATTACTTTGAAAAGTAAGAATTATCCCCTCACCTTTAGCTTGAGCAGAAACAATTAGTTCGGAAGCAACGTCATAACGAGAGATGTTTGTGGCAACTTCTTCAATAGTTTGAACAATTGTGGAATTCTTTCTATTTTCTGTTAGTAATTCCTTTGGTATTTCGATGTGGATGTCAAGGATTCCTCGCCAAGATTCAATTACAACATCAAGACGCTCTAAGGGTGAGTCAGCAAATTGTTTGTAGTCATCAGCAATTGAGCGATTGACTCTCGATGAAACTCTTTGCAGTAACGCTGCTGATTTAAGTGGATCTTGTTCATTTGCTGCAACTTCTAATTGTCTAGACAGAGCTAAGAGCTCTGATTGCAAAGTATTGTGCAGGTACGAAGCAATCGCAGCACTTTCAATTGCAATCTCACCGGGTAAATCTGAACTTTTCTCAGCTGTTGATTTTTGAAGAGTGTCAATTATCATTTTTCGATCTTGCTGCGTTAAGTGCAGCAGTGCCAAGATATACATCACCACAGGTGCCACTGGTGAGATAATAAAAGTTGCCAGCCAATTACCGTCATATTTAAGTAACTGAGCTACTCCTTCACTCAGAATCACAGGGACAATTCCAACTAGGATTAAAAATATTAAGTTTGACCAAATAGCAGAAATTTTCAAAGCCTGTCTGAATTTTTTAAAAATCACTATTAACAGATACAGTGGTATGAGAAAAGAAATAGTTCGCAACGCTGTTTCAGATAAACCTCGAAGTGAAATATTACTTGTAAGTGCCAATGAGGTAATTATTAGAAAGAACCATTTCCAAGAAAAATCAAGTGAAATAAGTGCATCTTTCCTTAATTGCTTGTGTTGCACGGAAGGAAATTCTGAGAGATTCTTAATTAGAATTCTTTTACTTAATGGTTTTATTTGATCATTTATTTGATTTGTAAGGACTCCTGAAAGACTCCTGAATGAATCTGGATCGTCTTTGTCTATATATTTTTTAACCGAAGCACTGAGTCGAACTTGTAGATTTTCCAATACTTTCTTGTTTTCATCAGAAATATTGCCTGATTTCTTATTAGCTGATTCTCCTAATAAATAATGGTGCAGAGCAGCTTGATATTGGTATCTAAAGTTTCTGGAAACCGAAATAATGTAATTGGCTAACACTAGCCAAAAAACCGTGGTGAATGTGGAACTTAAGATTCGGTTATTGAAATCACTTGGCTGGTTTAAATCAAGAAATTCAACGAAATAATAGAAAATCACCCCTCTTGATGATCCTGTTATCAAAGGAATAATAAAAAAGAAAATTACCCTTATTGCCTGTCCTTGGATGAGGTATTTAAAGATTATCAATTGAAATAAGTAGATTAAATATGTAATAAGGGTAAGTATTAATCCAGTAGCTAAAGTAATAAGTGGACTTGCGTCTTTATTTGCCACTAGCACACTTACTGGAAATCCTAAAATAGAAATGGGTGAATAAAGCCAAAATCCTTGTCTTGATAATCGAGAATTTCTAAAAAAATCAGATCTGCGCTTATCAGTCACCAGGAGGTTTCCTTCCTGATAATTTAAAATAAGCGCGAGCCAATTGCACCCGTTGATTTTGAGATTTAGTCTTTTCCAAACCAAGAATTGCATGAATCTTAGAAATAATGCCTTCGATTGCTTTTACCGAAACATGACGACGCTCAGAGATCTCCAAACTTGATAAGCCTTCAGAAACCATGCGAAGAACTTCTAATTGCACAACTGTTAAGGGGCTTTTCTCTGCAAACCTATGTGTCTTTACAAGTGGCTTTATCTTTGCTGCAATAACTTCATTAACTAAAATTTGAAAATCTGCCAGATCTGTTTTTGAGACAAATCTTGTTCCTTTAGGTAAATTCTTCATGTTTGGATCTGCAATTTTTGGGTCTCGATAACTTGTTAACAAAATAAGTCCCATGTTTGGAAAGTGTTTCCTGAGTGAATAGCAAATATCAATTCCATTAGGACCAGGCCCTAAATCAAGATCAACAATTGCAGCATCTATTGGATTAGCCTGACAAATTTCTAGCGCTGATAAAAAGTTAGTTGCGGTACCAACGACTCTTATGCCAAAGGATTTAAAGCCTGCAGAAAGAGAGGATCTCACAAAAGAGTCATCATCTATCACGACGATGTTTGCAATGATCACTCTCGAATCATCCTCTAAAGAGATAGTTATTACTCGCTAGAGGTAGGGAAAACACTAGATGGAAATTGTGAAGGCAAAGTTTCCTACCTAGCCTGAAAATATGCGAAGAAAAATGGTGCTACTTCTTGCTTGTAGCGCCGTCTTGATTCAAAGTGCCGCAATAACTATTGCGCGAGCAGAAATTCCTGGTTTGCCTACTTTTAGCCAAAGCTCGACTGGAATCTATTTTGATGGTTTAGCAACTTCCTCAATTAAAGTTACAAAAAATCCTGAGTTTGAAGTTGGATGTAACGATTTCACAATTGCATGGTGGCAAAAAGCCCCTACCATTCAAAATCTTTATCCTCGACTATTCCAATTCGGTACAGGCCAACATAATGGTGATGGTTTTGCAGTAAGTGAGGAAGGCGGGCGTCTTTACTTTTGGTTTAACAACAGTGCCGATAGAAGCGGAATTTCTTCACTTTTAAATATTCCTCTTCCAGATACTCCAAATGACTGGAATCACTTTGCAATTGTTAGAAACAGATCTTCAGTTGCAATTTACATAAATGGAGTATCAACAGGTGTAGCAGAAGCAGGGCCAGATGGACTTTGCGCAACAGATTCTCCGCCACACACGATGGGAACACCAAGTGACATCGACAGTCTTGATCTTTTAATTGGTGGATCAGATGACGACCGTCTAGGTGGATTCAAAGGTGAAGTAACTGGTTTTGAATTCCTAAAAGGTGCAAGATGGACAGGGGATTTCACTCCTCCAACTACTTATACAACAGATAGTTGTCAAAGACGTGATACTTCTAACAATTGCACACTTGAAAGCTTGCTGCTCCTGTATCCAACAGAAGATTTCACAACAAGCAGATTGAATAATTTAATTACTGGAGCTGAGGTATTAAGAAACAGTGCAGTTACATATGGAGCACTAGGTACTACTCCGACTCCGACTCCAACTCCAACTCCAACTCCAACTCCAACTCCAACTCCAACTCCAACATCTGAGACATACGATGTTCAACTTAGATTTGCTGAAGACGGACACATGTGCCTTATTGGCAATAATGAGGTAGAAGTTTGTGACCAAGTAGCCGATGAAATTGTGACGATACTAAAAGATTCATCACCCGATATTGACATCTTCCCAGCCTCAGGCCGTGAAATTGAGTCTGTATCAATAACTCCCTTAGGTGCCCCAACGGTTACATCGGAATCACTTTATTCCGACATTGTTGTGCAAGATGCTACCGAAGCCGAATTCACATTTGATCGATCTACAGGTGAAGTCGGTAACGTTGTTTATGGCATACCAGGTGGTTTTTCTAAATTTGAAATACTAGTTACATTTCGAGTAATTAAGTCTTCATATGTTGATTTATTGGAAACAAATTTCGGTGCTGCGTGTCTTTATGATATCGAAGATGACGAGATTTGTTCTGATGATACCGAACAATATGCATATATTCGAAGTAATGATCCAGATGGTTTTTCTATTAACCCAGACCCACGTTACGAGTTCGAGTCCGTAACCATTACCCCATTTCATTGGGACGTGGATGATAATCCTGTAGATGGAGTAGCTGGTAGTTCAACTTCTGACTCGATTGAATTTGAAGTAACGGACCACACTGGTAAAAAATTTATTTTCGATTGGTTGAGTGGAGATCTCCTTATTCCCGAAGATATAGGAGATTTTCGTATTTTAGTTACTTTCAAGAGGTCACCAACTCCTCCACTTGCTTCACCAAGTATAGAAAACACCACTTGCGGAGAAGAAGAAGGTTGTGAAAATAGAGCTTGGCATTTTAACGATGATGAA
>JBJOOK010000029.1:0-6926 GCA_046051325.1 Actinomycetota bacterium
ATTAGCTTTTTAATCATTGCTAAACTAAAGAGCCAACAGTTGAAGAAATTCCTGGGAGGCGTCAACAATGTCAGACGCTCCAGTCACGCGCAGTAGATTAGCCAAAATCACTGGTTGGAAATCTGAAAATCCTGAGCTTGAACCGTTATTAAAAACTCTAAAAAAATATCATTCTAAAGATAATTTTGATTTAGTTTCTAAAGCTTATGCAGTTGCAAAAAAACAACACTTGGGTCAAAAAAGACGCAGCGGGGAAGATTATATAACTCACCCTTTGGCTGTTGCCACGATTTTGGCAGATATAGGAATGTCAAGTGAAACTTTAGCTGCAGCACTTTTGCATGACACTGTCGAAGACACTGGGTATCCAATTGAGAAATTAGAAGAAGATTTTGGTTCAGAAGTTGCCAGATTAGTTGATGGAGTTACAAAATTAGACAAAGTTAAATATGGTGATGCAAGTGCTGCTGAAACTGTTCGCAAAATGGTTGTGGCAATGGCTAAAGACATACGAGTGCTTCTTGTTAAGTTAGCTGATCGATTACACAACATGAGAACTTTGCAATTTCTACCAGCGGAAAAGCAAGAACAAAAAGCACGCGAGACTTTGGAAATTTTTGCACCCCTTGCCCATCGCCTAGGAATGAATGCAATCAAATGGGAACTAGAAGATCTTTCCTTTGCTGGTCTTTATCCAAAAATGTATGACGAGATTGTAAATCTTGTGAGCCATCGCGCTCCACAAAGAGAACGAGATATTTCTGAAGTAATTGATTTTGTACAAAAAGATTTATCAAGTGCCAAGATCAAGGCAGATTTAAGTGGTAGACCAAAACATTTCTATTCTGTCTACCAAAAAATGATTGTTAGAGGTCGAGAATTCAATGAGATTTATGATCTTGTGGGAATTCGCATACTGGTTGAAGATGTAAGAGATTGCTATGCAACATTAGGCACAATTCATGCCAGGTGGAATCCGGTTCCAGGAAGATTTAAAGACTACATTGCAATGCCAAAATTTAATCTTTATCGCTCCCTTCACACAACTGTTATTGGCCCAAATGGACGTCCAGTTGAATTTCAAATCAGAACCCATGACATGCATAAGGAAGCTGAATATGGGGTAGCAAGTCATTGGAGATACAAAGAACGTCAAGGAAGTGACGTCAAACCTGCAGATGACATGGCCTGGCTTCGCCAACTTGTTGACTGGCAAAAAGAAACAGAAGATCCAGATGAATTCTTGGATTCATTGCGATATGACTTAGGTCAACAACAAGAAATATTTGTCTTTACTCCAGCAGGAGATGTAATTGCGTTACCAAATGGTGCAACACCAGTTGATTTTGCTTACGCAGTTCACACCGAAGTTGGCAATCACTGTGTGGGAGCAAGAGTCAATGGAAAATTAGTTTCTCTAGATTCCAGTCTTTCTAGTGGTGACAATATTGAAATTTTCACAACTAAATCTGAAACCGCAGGTCCTTCTCAAGACTGGCTAAATTTTGCAGTCTCTACTAGAGCTAAAAGCAAGATCAAAGCTTGGTTTACCAAAGAAAGACGAGAAGAACATCTTGAACAAGGAAAAGATGCGATTGCCAAATTATTACGTAAACAAAACTTGCCGTTGCATCGTTTAATGGCAAATCAAGCTTTAGTTGGAGTTGCTCACGAATTAAGAATTAAAGGTATTGATGAGCTTTATTCAGCAGTAGGTGAAGGAAAAGTAAGTGCTCAAAGTGTGGTTTCTAAATTATTACAACTACACGGTGGGGAAGAAGGAGCAACAGAAGATCTAGCAGAAGCAATTGCCCCTACCCGAGTTAGAAGAAGTGGTTCAACTACTAATTCACCAAGTGTAAATGTTAAAGGAATTGATGATGTTTATACACGTCTAAGTAGATGTTGCACACCAGTTCCAGGAGATGAAATTTTTGGTTATGTCACCAAAGGTGAAGGTGTATCAATTCATCGAATCGATTGCACCAATGCCCTTGATCTAAAGAAAGAGCAAGAACGAATTGTCGAAACCACTTGGCCTGAATCTGCCACAGGAATTTATCTAGTCAATATTCAAGTTGAAGCACTGGATCGAAATGGACTGTTATCTGATGTCACAAGGACTTTGTCTGAGCACCATGTGAATATTTTGAGTGCATCAGTTTCAACTTCAAGAGATAGAATTGCGCTTTCTAGATTTGCATTTGAAATGGCTGATCCAAAACATCTGGGAAGTGTTTTGGCTGCAGTGAAAAATATTGCTGGAGTTTACGACGTTTATCGCGTTTAGCGAGTGAAATCAGCCAGAGTAACTTTTGTGGCTTCAAGCAACATTTTTTGACTTTCAATTGTTGCTGAAAGAGATTCAGCTTTCTTAGTGTCACCCTTAGCAATAGCGGCATCACGTTCTTTTTCAGTCTTAACTAATTTTGCTTCTAGTAGTTCCATAGTTGATTGAGCACGAGCACTTTTTGCAGGATCGGTTCTATTCAATTCATTCTTTTCAGCATTTCGAATTGCTTCTTCAACAGATTTTAGTCTTGATTCGATCTTTTCTTTATCTTTACGTGGAACATGTCCAATCTTGCTCCACTCTTCTTGAATTGGCTTCAAAGCTTGTCGAGCAGATTTAATATCTGTGATTGGAAGTATTTTCTCGGCTTTGTCAGCCAAAACTTTTTTCGCTTCAAGATTTTTGGTGTGTTCTTCATCCATAACAGACAAAGCGGCAGTTCGGGCAGCAAAGAACACATCTTGGGCAAGTTTGAATTCTTTCCAGAGTTTTTGTTCTTCTTTTCTTTCTAAAATTGGGGCAGACTTCCATTTCGCCATTAAGTTTCTAAATTTATTAGCTGTATCAGTCCATTCTTTGGAATCAGCGATAGCTTTAGCCTGAGTAACGATTTCAGATTTAACTTTATTTGCTTCTTTGCGCCCTGCTTCAAGAGTTGAAAAATACTGTCTTCTGGTCTTATCAAATCCAGATCTTGCAGAACTAAATCTCTTCCAGAGAGCTTGTTCTTCTGATTTGACGCCGTGGGGAAGTTTCTTCCACTCTTCTACTATTTCTTTATATCTTTGAGTTGTTACTTTCCATTGCTTGGAACCAACAAGTTTTTCTGCTTCTTCAACAAGTTGCTTTCTTTTTTCCATGGCTTTTTCTTTAGCAATGGCTTTAGCCGCTGAAAATTCAGCTTTCTTAACAGCTGCAATTACTTGTAATTCTTCGATTTTGGTTGAAAGGATTGACAAATCTCCAACGAAAGTTGGGTTCTCAAGATTTGTTTTAACTCTTTCAATTAGTTTGAAAGCAGTTTCAGCATTTCCTTTGCCTTCTTTAAGTCTTTGTAAAGTCAGAGATATTTCGTTTTCAATTTCATGAAATTTACGAATATAAAAAGTTAAACCATCATTTGGATCTCCAGCAGCCCATTGGCCAACTTGTTTTTCAGATCCGTCAGGCATTTTTACTAAAACGGTGCCATCATTTTCAACGCGACCGTAATCGGTTGAACTAGTACTGGTGGTCATCGGGCTAGTTTGCTTCTTTCTGGAAAGTGTCTAACTAATTGTTACTTTTGTAGATTCAATCGTGACGCCCGTAAGAGGTGCACCATCGGTACCCCCGTCAACCACGCCAGCACTTGCAATTGTCTGCAAAATATCTAAACCGCTGGTGATGCTGCCCCAGATCGTGTAATCAGGGCCAAGGGTTGTGTCTTGGTAAACCAAAAAGAATTGGGAGCCAGAAGTTCCAGGTAGTCCAGAATTTGCCATTGCTACAGTTCCAGCTGGATAGTTATTGTCAATTGGTTGAGGAAGATTTTCATCCGGAATATTAAAACCAGGTCCACCAGTTCCTGTTCCAGTTGGATCTCCGCACTGCAATACAAATATTCCTTCAGTTGTTAAACGATGACAAATTGTGTTATCAAAATAATTTTTTTGAGCAAGGGCTGCTATTGCATTAACTGTTAGGGGAGCAAGTGCTGGAGTTGTTTCAATAACAATTTCACCTTGATTGGTAGTGAAAGTAATTGATGCTTTATTTGATTCGGTAATTCCAGCATTTGGTAATTCAACTGCAGGAGCTGCTTCAGGTGTTGGTTCTTGAGGTGTTGTTTGTCCGCCAAGTCCTAAAATCACTGAACCAATAATTATTGCTAAAGCAGTAATGAGAGCAACATAAACTGTTGACTTTTTGGTTGTGTTGGAACGATCTTGGTTAGACATTGTGACCTTTCAATTGCAAATTTGGGCTGATTTCGATTAGTTAAAGTCTAGGCTGTAAGCCGGTGCGGAATTAATCCGAGTAGAGGATTGAATAAGTAAATGCTGATTAAGTCATTTCCTGCAGGACCTTGGGCGACAAACTGCTATTTAGTAGCCAATGAAGCTAATTCTGAATGCATCATCATCGACCCAGGATTTGAATCCCTAACAGGAATAAAAAGAATTGCTGAACAATTTGGACTTCACCCAGTTGCAACTTTGTTGACTCATGGACACATGGATCATGTTTGGTCAGTTGTGCCACTTTGTAAAGAACACAACATTGCAGCTTATTTACATTCAGATGATGAATGGATGGTTACTGAACCAGAGAAAGCTTATTCAAAAGGTGGATGGCAAGAGATAGTAAATATGGCCGGTGGAATTCCTGATTATCGACCAGATGAATTAAAACTTATGAAAGACAATAGAACACTTGATTTAGCTGGAATAAAAATTAAGACTCATCATGCTCCTGGCCACACTGAAGGCTCAACAGTTTTTGAGACAGGAAATCATTTGTTCTCAGGTGATGTTTTATTCAATAGAGGAATTGGTCGAACCGATTTACCAGGAGGTGATGCCAGCGCCATGGATCACACTTTGGCAAATGTAATTCTTAAGTTTCCTGATGCAATGAGCGTTTATCCAGGACACGGACCGTCGACAACAATCCAAGATGAGCGCACAAGTAACCCTTACCTGCGACACTTGGTTTAGTAAATTTAATTAAGGAGCAGGTCAAAGTGGCGGGTCAATTTCAAGCACCTAAAGGTGTTCCTGATTATTTTCCACCGCGCTCTAATTCATTTTTAGCTGTTCAAAATGCAATTGGTAATGCTGCAGCTTTAGCAGGATATGGCTACGTTGAATTGCCAATATTTGAAGATGTAAATCTTTTTGTCAGAGGAATTGGCGAATCAACAGATGTTGTTAGTAAAGAAATGTATGTATTTGAAGATCGAGGTGGCAGAAGTCTTGCTTTAAGACCAGAAGGAACAGCTGGTGTGGCACGTGTAGTAATTGAACATGGATTAGATCGCGGACAACTTCCGGTAAAACTTTGGTACAAAGGACCATTTTTTAGAGCAGAAAGACCACAACAAGGAAGATACAGACAATTACAACAAGTTGGAATTGAAGCAATTGGTGCACCAGATCCAGCACTTGATGTGGAAGTAATAAGTGTTGCCGATGATGCTTTTAGATCTCTTGGCTTAAGAAATTTCCAGCTTTTACTTACTTCACTAGGTTGTGCGAATTGTCGACCAAAATATCGAGAAAAACTTTCAGACTACTTATCAAAACTTGACCTTGATCAAGAGACTAAAAATAGAGCTAAATTAAATCCTTTGAGAGTACTAGACGATAAACGTGAAGAAGTTCAGAAACAACTAAGTAGTTCACCTTTAATAATTAATGAATTATGTAGTGAGTGTTCTAGCTATCACAAAGAAGTTGAAGATTTACTTAAATCAACAGATGTTGCCTTTACTCCTGCACCAAGACTTGTAAGAGGACTTGATTACTACACCAGAACAACTTTTGAATTTGATCATCCAGAATTAGGTGCACAATCTGGAATTGGTGGCGGTGGACGCTATGACGGACTTATGGCTTCCCTTGGTGGACAAGATTTAAGTGGCATTGGTTTTGGAATTGGAACTGACAGAACTTTGATGGCTTGCGAAGCTGAAAACTTAATTGTGGGAGATCAATCCTTAGTCGATGTTTTCATCGTGCCAATTGGCGACAAAGCACATTCCTTAGCAGTTTCTCTTTTACAACAAATTAGATCAGCAGATTTAAGAGCAGACATGGCTTATGGAGATCGTGGACTAAAGGGTGCGATGAAGGCAGCCGATAAGAGTGGTGCGAAATTTGCCGTGGTCATTGGTGATGAAGAAGTAAGTAGTGCCCAGGTTCAAATAAAGAATTTAGGGGATTCTTCTCAAAACCAAGTCGCATTAGGTGACATGGTTGCGCACTTGATTCAAGCGATACGACAGACTGAGAACTAATAAATAAGTAAGTAATTTTTGGGTTTGAAAAGGGACGTAAATTAAGTGTTAAGAACACATGTAGCTGATGCACTTCGAGCAATTGATGCTGAAGTAAAAGTTACCCTTGCCGGTTGGGTTGGAAATCGTCGCGATCACGGTGGTGTTGCATTTATTGATTTAAGAGATGCTTCAGGAATTGTGCAGGTAGTAGTACATGACGAAAAATTAGCTCATGACTTAAAACCAGAAACTTGTGTACAAATTAAAGGTCAAGTAAAGCGTCGTCCAGTAGGAAATGAAAACAAAGATTTACCAACTGGAGAAATTGAAGTTTTTGCCAGTGAAGTAAATGTGTTATCTCAATCTCAAGCGCTACCTTTTCAAATTGATAAAGAAGTCGATGTAAACGAGGAAGCTCGACTTAAATATCGATACCTTGATTTAAGACGCCCAGGGGGACCTGGGTCAGCTTTAAGAATTAGAAGCAAAGTAAGTCAATATGCCAGAGATGTTTTATTAAATGATGACTTTATTGAAATTGAAACTCCAACCCTTACTCGTTCAACTCCAGAAGGTGCAAGAGATTTTCTAGTCCCGGTAAGACTGCAACCTGGTTCTTGGTATGCATTACCTCAATCTCCTCAATTATTT
>JBJOOK010000030.1:0-6879 GCA_046051325.1 Actinomycetota bacterium
GTCAAATATCGCTTCGTAATTGATGCCAAAACAATTTGAAATTAGACCGGCACAATTAACTGATTGTGCTCAAATTCTTGATTTAATCAAGGAATTAGCGCTGTATGAAAAAGAACCAGATGCAGTTGAAACAACGGTTAAAGATTTAGAAGAAGCATTATTTGTTGGTTCAAACACCTTTAATAATCAACCTGCTTGTTATGCCGTAGTGATTGATGATCAAGATAACCCTGGACAATTATCAGGATTTGCTCTTTATATGTTGCATTTCTCAACTTGGACTGGAAAATACGGAATCTATTTAGAAGATTTATATGTTAGAGAAACAAAACGTGGACTTGGAATGGGCAAAGCCTTATTAGAACATTTGGCACAAATTTGTGTTAAAAAAGATTACGCCAGATTTGAATGGTGGGTACTTGATTGGAATACACCTGCTTGGGATTTCTATTTAGCTAAAGGATCAATTCCTATGACTGAGTGGACAATGCACCGCATGCAAGGTCAAGCCTTAAAAGATTTAGGTAAAAATTAATTCTTTTTTTCGGCCAATACCGCAGCCAATAAAGTCGTAATTGGAACAGCTAAAACTAAACCAATAGAACCAACTAAAGTTCTCACAATTTCCTGCGATATTGCTTCACTACTTAGGATAAAACCAGTTGGTCTATCAGCTAAAACAATAAGTAACAAAGTTGGCAATGCAGCACCTGCGTAGGTAAATAGCAGTGTGTAAACCGTTGAGGCAATGTGATCTCTTCCAATTCTCATTCCTGAAACAAATAATTCTTTTGGTGAATAATTTGGTTGAGACTCTTTTAATTCCCACACCGAACTAGCTTGGGTAACGGTCACATCATTTAGTACTCCAACTGATGCAAAAATAATTCCTGCCAGTAATAATCCATCAAGTCTTATTTGGGTCACTCCTGCTAAAAGAAAATCGTCATCACTTGAAATTCCTGAGAAATTTCCTACGCCCACTACTAAATATGAAATTAAGGCTGTTAGGGCAATACCAAACAATGTTCCCAAAACAGCAACTGAAGTTCTTATTGATAAACCATGCGCGGTGTAAAGCAAGATAAGAACTAATCCTGAAGCTGCAACAACAGCAACTGATAAAGGATCTCTTCCTTCAAGTAATGCTGGAAACATAAAGTAGAGCAACACCACAAATGTCAGTACTAGTCCAACAATTGCTCCGATTCCGCGCCATCGTCCAATAAATATTGTCACAATTGCAAAAATTATGGATATCCAAATCAATAAGTTAGATCTATCTAAGTCCATATATAAATATGTATCTTCTGTTAATTCTGCTTCGGGAATTCGCAAAAGTTGCATTTTAGTTCCAGTGCTTATATCGACACCAGCATTGGCATAATCAAATTCAACTAAACCTTCAGAGCCTTTTCTTTCTCCACTTGTTATTAAAACTTGCAACACATCACACTTTCCACCGGCTACCTGATCCGGATCAGCACCTTCTTCAAACCCTTGGCATTTCTGGTCAGTTATTTCTAAAACTTCACCTTTAACATATTCAGAACCTGATATGGCATCCAAACCTCCGGAAATTTTTACAAAACTTCCACTTGGTCTCAATAAGAATGCACCAAGCAATACTGCAACTATTGAAATTACTATCGCAGAAATAGTAATTCGGGTTCTAATTGATTTCATAATTTATTTAACAGGGTTTCGTAAAGCCCACTGAATTAAGGGGATTTGCAAAGGTAGTCGTAACCAAGAGCCAATAATTAAAAACCAACTAGATTCTAGATTAAATGTCACATCAACTGCATACCACCAGTTCCCTACCCAAATAACAATTAGAACTAAAGCTGTAAATTTTGGTGCCCATTTTTGTTTAGTCAAAATTCCAAGAGCTGCAACTATTTCTGTTATCCCACTTCCTAGAATCCATAATGATTCATTTCCTAAAAATGGAGGAATCAAGGCTTCAAAAACACCTGGGTTTACTAGATGCACGGTGCCACTTAACAAAAAAATGAAAACCAATATTTTGGAACCTATTGGAAGGTCTGTTAAATTAATTTGATTCTTCATTTATTCTTAAATATATACTTTGGTCGTTTTTGCTGAGAAACATAAATTTGTCCTATATATTGCCCAACTATTCCTAGTAATAAAAGTTGCACACCCGCAAATAAAATTACAGCTGCGATTAAAGAAGACCAGCCTTGAATTACCCAACCCTCAAACTGAGCAACGATTACATATGAAATCCAGACTAAAGATAGAACAACAGCCCAAAGACCAATCCAGATCGCCCAGCGAAGTGGCTTTATCGAAAAGCTTAAGACGCTTGATAGCGCCAGCAAACCCATATCCTTTATTCCGTATTTTGAACTTCCAAACATTCTTCTTTCAGCTTGGAAAAGCACTTCTGCTTCCTTATAGCCAAGGCTAGGAATTAACAATCTAAATACTTTGTTTTCTTCTTGTAGGTCTACCAAAACATCTCTAACACTTTTAGTTATCAATCTAAAATCTGCGGCGTTAGTTCTAATATTTATTCCACTTAGTTTTCTCATGAGACTGTAATAAAATTTAGCTGTCATTCTTTTAAACAAACTGTCTTCTTTTCTTGAATCCCTAATTCCATACACAACGTCGGCGTTAGTTTCTTTTTGTTTCTCTATGAAATGCCTTATATATTTCGGTGGGTGCTGCAAGTCTGAATCCATTGTAATTATTAATTTTCCACTACTTTTTTCAAATCCCGCTTCTAATGCTTTCATGTGGCCTGCATTAAATTGAAATTCAAAACTTTTTAGTTCATTCCACTTTATGGAGTCAATTTTTTCTTGGGTTGCATCTGTGCTTCCATCGTTAATAAAAATAACTTCATATTGAATTTGTAATTGATCTAAATCAACCTTTAGTTGATTAGCAAATTCAACTATTCCAAATTCTTCATTGTAAACAGGAACTACAATCGAGAGATCAGTTTGCATTATTTTCTCCCGAATTTGAGAAATTCCATAATTCATTACCGTTAGGTAATAATCCTACTTTCTCTGGCTCGATAACGTCGTATCCGGCTTCCTTTAAGTAATTAATTAGATTTAATGTGGTGTTAGGTACAGTCGGTCCTGACCATAGAACATTTGGATTTACAAGAAGATTATCGATAACACTTTTTTCATAAAGACCTAAATTTTTTGCTCTTTGATTCCAATGGGGTGAGAAAGTATCCCAATTTCCTACCATAAATACGTTTGGATTTAGATCCTTCTGAACCGCGATATAAGGATTTGAGTTTTGTGAATATTCCTGATTTCCGTGAATTAAAACAATTTTATTGCTTAAATCATTTACTAATGCTGATCTATACTTTCCAGAATCAATTATTTTCATTTCATTCGTATTATTTATTTTTAAGAAATATGTAGAAAGAATGAATACAAGGAGTAAATTAAGACTCATTACAAATCTTTTATTCAAGGTTGGACTTATTGAATAAGACAGTGTCAAAATAAAGATGACTAAAAACGGTACGGTTACTCTAGAAACATTGTGAAGAAATAGTCCACTAAAAAGATGGATCAACCCAAAATTTAGAATACTGATACCAAGAACTATGGGCTGCCGTATTCTTCGTAAAGAGAGCAAAAGTAAAACTCCTATAATCAAAAGTGCATAAATAAACACCGTTGTCGAGTTTATGTATTTTTTAACAATAAGTTGAATTTTTTCACTGTTAACTGTCGGTCGATTGTTTAACTTTTGCGTTGCATCTATACCTGAATCTATCCACTTATTATTAAATGTTTTTTGATCAAAATAAGCTAAATCAACAAAAAGATTGTACTGGCTTGGTGTCCATCCTGATTCTCCAATTACTTTTGCTGCAGCTTCCATTCTTGGTCTTCCAGCAAACATTTGTACTTTCTTTGCCCAAACTCTATAGTCCCTAATTTCAAGACTTTGATTTTTCTCTAGAAAGTAATTTGCAATAAATGTCATTGAAATTACAATAACCAAAACTGCTAAATTCAAAATATTTTTTCTTGTTAATTTTAAACGTGTAAATAGAAAAGGAATTACTATCAATGTTGATCCTATAAAACTTTCAGGCCTTATTATTATTGAAAGAAAGATTAGGATGAAACCATAAACAATATTTTTTTTATCTTCTTTAGTTAGTAACTCAACAATTGAAAGCCATCCAGCAACACCGGCAATAATTGCAGTGGCTGTATAAGTAATACCAAAAAAGCTCCATACGAAAAATGAGATCAATACTAGATAATTAAAATATTTGACTCCCTGTTGCAAAGATGCAGATTTTTCAACGAATTTAATTAATCTTAGAATTGATAAAAAAGTAATGAGAAGTAATGTGAGTGGATACCAGGAAATTGCAGTGCTTAGCTCATAGCAAAAACTCATAAGATTTGAAAAAATAGGAGTTATAAATATTGATTCATTTTCTTGCTCCCCTGTATATGAACCATTTAGCCATGAATTTAAAATATAATCGTCAGTAGTTCCATAAATTGGTTTAAAAAATGCGAATAAGATAAATATTAATCCGAACAGAATCAGATAAATTGAATTAATTTTTGCTTTAGCAACCAGCATGTATTGAATTATGTCACGATTTAACAGTGTGAGTGGGCCCTGTCGGGATCGAACCGACGACCCACAGATTAAAAGTCTGTTGCTCTACCGACTGAGCTAAAGGCCCGCTGGACTAATGCTAGTCAGATTACAAATCCTGACTAGAAACGGCTTAACGTTCTAGTTTGCCTGAGATAAACAGTTCGGTGTTATCTCTTGCTTCAGAATCGTCAAATTGCACAGGAGGAGATTTCATCAAATAACTTGATGGAGAAATTAGTGCTCCACCAATTTTTCTATCCTTGGCAATCTTGGCGCAACGAAGAGCATCAATGATGACTCCTGCTGAGTTAGGTGAATCCCACACTTCTAATTTGTATTCCAAGTTCAATGGCACATCACCAAATGCGCGACCTTCAAGGCGAACATAAGCCCATTTGCGATCATCTAGCCATGAAACATAATCACTTGGTCCAATATGAACGTTACCTTTACCCATGTCGTGATCAACTTGAGAAGTAACAGCTTGGGTTTTTGAAATCTTTTTTGATTCCAAACGATCTCTTTCCAACATGTTCATAAAGTCCATGTTGCCACCAACGTTTAATTGCATGGTTCGATCTAGTTGCACACCACGATCACCAAATAGTTTTGCTAACACACGGTGAGTAATTGTTGCTCCAACTTGGGATTTAATGTCATCACCAATGATTGGTATTCCTGCATCTTTAAACTTCTTTTCCCAAACAGGATCAGATGCAATAAATACAGGTAACGCGTTGACGAATGCAACTTGAGCATCGATTGCACATTGCGCATAAAACTTAGCGGCTTGTTCTGATCCAACTGGTAAATAACAAATCAAAACATCTGCATTGGTATCTTTCAAAACTTTAACAACATCGACTGGTGATTCTGTGGACTCTTGAATCATTTCTTTGTAGTAACGGCCTAAACCATCAAGAGTATGTCCTCTAGAAACCTTTATTCCTAAAGGTTTTACTTCAGCAAATTTAATTGTGTTATTTTCACTTGCCCACATGGCATCAGCTAAATCTAAACCAACTTTTTTGCCGTCAACATCAAATGCGGCAACAAATTCAATATCTTTAATGTGATAGTCACCAAGTTGTACGTGCATCAATCCTGGAACTTCGGCATTAACATCGGCGTTCTTGTAGTACTCAACACCTTGAATTAATGAATTAGCACAGTTTCCTAAACCAACTATTGCTACCTTTATTTTACTCATGCTTGTTTCCTCTCACTAGATATTAATTCGTCGATCCATTTCAATTCACTTTCAACAGAATCCAAGTTGTGGTTCTGAAGTTTTATGGTGTATTGATCCATCTGTTTTTCTGTTTTTTCTATTTGTGATTCAAGAAGAGCAACACGTTCTTGTAAACGAGCACGTCGACCTTGCAAAATTTGTAATCTCACAACGGATGCGGTTTTAGCAAAGAAAGCAAAATAAGTTAAGAAGTTTTCATCATCCCAAGACTCAGGACCTGCTTCTTTTAATAGTGTGGCAAATTTATCTTTTCCAGTTTTGGTTATTTTGTAAGCAATACGAGCTCTTCTGGTTAAACCAATTTCTGATTCTTGAGTGTCTTCATCGATAAAGCCAAGTGATTGCAGTCTTCTTAATTCTGGATATAAAGATCCATATGAAATAGCAGAAAGTGGTCCAAGGGTCAGAGATACTCTTTTGCGTAATTCATAACCATGCATTGGTCCTTGAGACAGAAGTCCCAAAACCACTACTTCCAGAGAAGTATTTTTCTTGGCCATTTAAGCACTTTCCCTTTGCTGATATATCGAATAGATATATCAAGATAGCACTTAGCCAGACCTGGTTACTAGATGCACTTGTGATTGGTGGGGATGGGTTTGCGTACACTTAAGTGCTCACCTAAAAATATTTTTTAAGTGAAAAAGCGGCCTAACTAGATCAGGCCCCTGTCGTCCAGTGGCCTAGGACGCCGCCCTTTCACGGCGGTAACGCGGGTTCGAATCCCGTCGGGGGTACGCAATAAAAAAGCACTAAAGAAATAGCAAGGCCCAGTAGCGCAGTTGGTTAGCGCGCCGCCCTGTCACGGCGGAGGTCGCGGGTTCAAGTCCCGTCTGGGTCGCTTAAATTCGGCAAATTAGTTTTTTAAATTTGTTTGCCGCATTTACGGCCAGGTAGCTCAGTCGGTACGAGCGACCGCCTGAAAAGCGGTAGGTCACCGGTTCGATCCCGGTCCTGGCCACGTTATTTATTTAGTTAGACAACTTCCAAAA
>JBJOOK010000031.1:0-6406 GCA_046051325.1 Actinomycetota bacterium
AGTTTTCTAGCATCATGAATTGAAAGCATTGATCCATACCACCAAGCTTTGTAATCATGACCCATGAGAAGAACTCCCAAACGATCTTCACCGTCAATGATTTCTTCATTCATAATTCTTTGATTTTTTTGCAAATCCCATTGACGCATTTCTAGTTCAGCCATGGAAACTATTGCTTCATTGGAAGGACAATATGCGTAATGAACAGTTGGTCTATAGATGTCTTTTCCTAAATTATCTTTAACCGTTAAGTGCTCAGTAATAGTGAATGCTTCGCCATGTCTAATAACCATTCCGATGGTTTCAGAATCAGCAACCCAAGATCTCACCCAAGTTTTTGCACCAGGTTGAGCAATTGCAATTTGATTACAAGGACCATCTCCTGAATGCATAATTCCATTTTTTGGTAATTCTTTTTCATGTGTTCCCCAACCAAGTTCTGCTGGGGCAATACCTTCTTCGTAAAAACCTTCCACAGACCAAGTGTTAACGAATTCATTAACCTTTTTTGGTTTGTCAGTAATTTGGGTATCACGTTCTGCAATATGAATTACTTTCACACCTAAAAGAAAAGCTAATTCGTTATATTTTTCTTCACTTAATGCTTTTTCAATCTTTTCATTAGATTTTCCATCTTGTTTTAATTTATTAGCAATATCAACAAGGGCAGCTTTAGTGAAATGGGAAACTAAACCAGGGTTAGCTCCATGTTCAACAACTGCAGATGGTCCTTTTTTAATCCAAGTTTTCATCATTTCACGAATTCTCATATGTCTTGGATAAAGAGTTCGCTCTAGAACTGGGCGATCGGCACCATCAACGTAAGGATTCCATTCCTCAACAGAGGTGTTCAAATACAAAACATTGTTATCGTGACACCATTGTAAAATTGCGTTGCAATCAATATTCCACGCTAAATCAAGTAATAAATCACCTGATGAAACTAAGGAAGAAAGTTTTTCACTTAAATTCTCTTTAGTAATTAAGTCTTTTTTGAAAGTAACACCTTGTTTTATTTCATTTGCGATTCGATCTGATCGATCATCTTTGTCAATAACAGTTACCTGAGCAGGTTTAGCGATATGTTTTAAAATCAGTGGCAATGAGCATTGGGCTACAGAGCCTGCGCCAAGTACTAGAACTCGGCCTGAAAATACTTTGTCCAACGAACCTCCAAATTAAAGTTGCACGAAGGTCAAACAATACAGCAAGCAAATCTCAAGCAGACTTAACCTGGCAACTGTTTTAAGATCTGCGACATTTTCCTTAACGCAATTCCACGATGACTGATCTTGTCTTTTTCTGAATCACTTAACTCAGATGAGGTTTTGGTTAAACCTTTGGGCACAAAAATTGGGTCGTAACCAAAACCATTTTGTCCTCGGACTTCCTTGATGACCTCTCCGGGCATTTGACCATCAACCACAAGCTCTAGCTGTTGAGATTTATCAACCAAAGCTATTGAGCATTCAAATTTTGCACCAAGCAAAGATTGATCAATGTCTTTAATTTCATTTAGTAATTTCACAACATTTGCCTTGTCGTCAGCTTCAATTCCTGCGTAACGGGCACTAAAAATGCCTGGAGCGCCATTTAAGGCCTCAACAACTAATCCTGAATCATCTGCCAGGGCAGGCAAATTTGTGAACTGATTTATCGCTCTGGCTTTGATTAAGGCATTCTCAGCAAAGCTAGATCCGGTTTCTTCAACCTCAGGAACTCCAGGAAATTGACTGGCTGCAACTAATTCCAAGTCAGGCAAGAGTTCATTTAGGATTCTTTGGAATTCAATAACTTTATGAGTGTTGGCTGTCGCCAACACAATCTTTTTCATTATTACTTCAAAGCCTCAAGTTGTAATTTGGTTAATTCCACGCAGCCCTTGGCAGCCATGGCTAGCAAGTTATCTAATTCAGACTTATCGAATGGAGCACCTTCAGCAGTGCCTTGAACTTCAATGTATTTGCCACCACCTGTCATTACTACGTTCATGTCAGTTTGGGCTCGAACATCATCTTCGTAATGCAAATCAAGTCTTACTTCCCCATCAATTACACCCACACTTACTGCGGCAACAGAATCTATTAAAACTTTTTCTACTGAATCAATAATTCCTTTATTCTTTGCCCACTTCAACGCATCGACTAAAGCAACGTACGCACCTGTAATTGCAGCTGTTCTGGTTCCACCATCTGCTTGCAAAACATCGCAATCTAAAACAATTGTATTTTCACCTAATGCTTTGTTATTAATAACAGCTCTTAGGCTTCGTCCCACAAGACGAGAAATTTCTTGAGTTCTTCCACCAAGTTTTCCTTTAACAGATTCTCGATCTGATCTTGATTCAGTAGATCTAGGTAACATTGCATATTCTGCTGTAACCCAGCCTTCACCAGAATCTTTTTTAAATCTTGGAACACCTTCGGTTACAGATGCAACACAAAGAACTCGGGTTCGACCAAAATGCACAAGACAAGATCCTTCAGCATTTTCCAACCAATTTCTTTCAAACTTAATTGGCCTTAGCTGATCTGTTGCTCTGCCATCACTTCTTGTCATAACTTCCACCCTATCTTGTAGTTAAGCCCGTTGAACATTTGCGACTTCGGGTCCTAAGAATCTTTTTGCCAATGGTGCAAAAGTTGAAACATCTCCTGTGGCTAAGAATTCATGAGTTGGTTTACCTGCTTTTTCGTCCCTCAATAATTCTTTAGTAACCAAAACTCGATATAAATCACGAGCTGTTTCATCAGCAGACGAAACAATTGCCACATCTGGTCCAAGGGTGTATCCGATAGCACCTGCAATTAGCGGAAAGTGTGTGCAACCTAAAACAACCGTATCTATTTGAGCATCTTTTAGCTCTTGTAAATATTCTTTAGCAACACTCAATACTTCTTCACCGGAGGTAATTCCTTTTTCAACGAATTCAACAAATCTTGGGCAGGCTTTAGAAAATAACTCAATTTCTGGAGCTGCAGCAAAAGCATCAACGTAAGCTCCGCTTTCCACAGTTGCTCTAGTTCCAATTACGCCAACTTTTTTATTGCGAGTTACCGAAACTGCACGTCTGACTGCTGGTCCAATTACTTCCACCACTGGAACTTGATATTTCTCGCGAGCATCGCGAAGAGTTGCCGCTGATGCGGTGTTGCAAGCAATAACTATTGCCTTTACGCCATCTGCAACTAGTTTGTCCATAATTTCCAGAGAAAACTTTCGAACTTCAGCAATAGATCTTGGACCGTAGGGTCCATTGGCGGTATCGCCGATGTATCTAATTGGTTCGTTGGGAAGTTGATCCAAAATAGCTCTGGCAACTGTTAACCCACCTACTCCTGAATCCAGGACTCCGATGGGTGCATTGTTCATAATTAAGCAAAGCCTATTGCCCTAATAAGCAGTATCAGATTTCTACCTCGCAAGACTAAATGTCCAAATTTCCCTCAGGAACCTGAACCCGGGTTAACAAAAGTTGAAGAAAATCCTCTTCATATGTTGTCCAGAATTGAAAAGTGGCGCTATGGTCGGTGTCAGCCCGAAATTCGGGTGGTAGTGGTTGAGGACTTTTCTTTCGGGAAAAGATTCAAAACTGCTGCGTTGTCTTCTTGGGAGTTTGGCATGGTTGGAGTATCAGTTCTGTCTAGCGGACAGTTCCAGGCTGTATACAACGTCTTGTCTTTTGCTCTAGCATCGATGATTTTTGCAACACTATTCATGCTGGTTGCGCAAGGCCGTGTATTGCCTCGTTACCGTCAGGCGCTGATTACATCAGCAACTGTAACCGGTATCGCTGCTTATCATTATTGGAGAATTTTTGATTCTTTCCGTCACGCGTATATTCAAACAACCGTTGGTGGAGATTATTCATTAGTTGCAGGAGAAGGATTCAACGAAGCTTACCGCTACGTTGATTGGCTTCTAACTGTTCCTCTACTACTTGTAGAAACAGTTGCAGTACTTGCATTGGCAAAGAAAATTCAAAGCCAATTACTAGTTCGTTTAGTTCCAGCATCAGCATTAATGATCATCCTTGGTTACCCAGGTGAAGTTACCGCTGAAATTGGTCCAAAATTGGTTTGGGGAGCACTTTCAACAATCCCATTCCTATACATTCTTTGGATTCTATTTGTTGAACTTGGTAAGTCCATGGGACGCCAACCAGCAGGTGTTGCTAAAGAATTAAGAGGTTTGCGTTTAACTCTTATTGCAACTTGGGGCGTTTACCCAATCAGTTACCTATTCCCAGCATTCGGTGTCTGGTTCAATAGTGATTGGTTTGAAGGTCCAGGTTCATTCGTGTTCCGTCAATACGGCTACTCAATTGCAGACGTTTTGGCTAAAGCAGTGTTCGGTCTATTGATTTACAAGATCGCACGCTTGAAGAGCTTTGCTGATGATCGTTCATTCGCGAAGAGCGAAGGTCACTAAAGTCAGTTAAGTAATTAATTTAAAGGCCCTGGGTGAAAACCTAGGGCCTTTAAATTTTTCTAGGAATTCATTTCCTCTAATAAGTTTGATTGCAACCAAGTTAACCAAGAATAAATATCTCTAGCATGATCGATTTCTTCTTCCCCAGAGAGTTTTTCTTCATCTTCAACTTCAGAAATTCCAACTCGAGTGCCAAGTGCTAATCGAACATCATTTAAGACTGTCAGCCAAGATTCCAGGTCTTTAGGTTTAATAGAGATGGTTTTATCTGGCTCAGGTAAATTTTCGAGGACAAATTGAGCTCTTTTAATCTTTAATTCACGAAGTGATCTTTCGGTGAATCTTCGGAATTCATTTGAGGCGTCTTTATCGTCTTGGTAGGCATCAGGTAGAAGCCTTAAAACCACATCGTCATCTGGCTTTTGTGCGGTTTGGTCAATCCCTACCATCTGAGCCAAAGGATCTGAATTCTCAGAATTCTTCACCGGAGTTAACAATGAAATGATCTGCTCAATCATCGAAGTCAACAGGGCAATTTCTAAGGCTTCTAATTGAAAAGTGATTTCACCATTTTGCTGTTTCTTAAATCCCCTGTTTTCCATTCTTTAGGATTTCTGCAAAGTGGCCCACAAGCCATAGGAGTGCATTGCGTTAACGTCTCGTTCCATCTCTTCCCGAGAACCAGTGTTCACCACAGACTTTCCATCCTGGTGAACCTGCAGCATCAATTTTTCTGCTTTTTCTTTTGAGTATTTGAAGTAAGTCATAAACACATGGGTGACATAATTCATCAGATTTATCGGATCATTCCAGACAATACATACCCAAGGATTATCTGGTTTTGTTTCGGTAGAAAAGCTTTCTGTTTGCATTGGAGCAATTGACATAATTTATGGTTTCACTAAACGTTGATTTTGGCTACTCACTTGAGAGAATCAAATATTTTCTTGCAGTCTGGACAAATTGGAAATTTACCAGGGTCTCGTCCAGGCACCCAAACTTTTCCGCATAAGGCAATTACGGGTTTACCAGTAACAGCACTTTCCACGATCTTTTCTTTTTGCACATAATGCGCAAATTTTTCGTGATCCCCGTCGTCATTGGTTTCAAGCGTTCTTTCATCAAGCAGGGTGTCGCCAAGTGAGCCTGGGCTATCTAGAGGAGTAGTCACAATCTGATTGTGGCAGATACCTTGGGTAGGATTGTCTTTTCAGCCCTGATTTCTTAATAAGAAGGAAGAGTTATTCATGAAACTAAAGGGAAGAGATTTCTTAAAGGAAATCGACTTTAGCGCCGAAGAACTACTTCACTTAATTGATCGTGCCCAAAAGTTAAAGAAACAAAAAAAGAGTGGCCGAGAGAAGAAACATTTAAAGGGCAAGAATATTGCTTTGATTTTTGAAAAAACATCAACTAGAACCAGAGCCGCTTTTGATGTGGCAGCTCATGACCAAGGTGCTTTCACCACGTTCTTTGATTCAAGTTCTTCACAACTGGGCCACAAAGAATCAATTGCTGATACTGCACGAGTTTTAAGCAGAATGTTTGATGGCATTGAATACCGAGGATTTGCCCAATCTGCTGTTGAAGAGTTGGCAAAACATTCATCCGTCCCAGTTTTTAATGGTCTTACTGATGCTTGGCATCCAACTCAAATGTTGGCTGACTTCATGACCATGAAAGAACACAGTTCAAAAAAACTACAGAATATTTCTTTTGCTTACCTAGGTGATGCTCGAAACAATATGGGAAATTCCCTATTAGTAACTGCTGCAATTCTGGGAATGGATGTAAGACTTGTTTCTCCAAAGTCTTTAACCCCAAGTGCTGAAGTACAAAAAATTGCTCAAGACTTAGCAAAAACAAGTGGTGCAAAAATAACCATCACCGATGATGTGGCCCAGGGTGTTTTGGGTGTTGATTTTGTTCATACCGATGTGTGGGTTTCAATGGGTGAAGATGAGAGTGTGTGGAA
>JBJOOK010000032.1:0-8559 GCA_046051325.1 Actinomycetota bacterium
TTACTAAAAGTTATGCAAGGTTTTGCTGAAAAAGGAGTGGGAGTAATTTTCATTACTCATAAACTTCGTGAAGTATTAGCAATTGCTGACCGAGTAGTTGTACTGAGAAATGGCAAAGTAGTTGGAACTGCCAGGCCAAAAGAAACAGATCAAGAAGGTTTGGCGACCATGATGGTTGGTCGAAGTGTGGTACTAGATGTGCAAAAAGGATTAGCCAGTCCAAAAGAAGTAGTTTTACAAATTAAGAATTTAAATGTCCAAGATGACAGGAAATTACCAGCAGTAAAAGATCTAACTCTTGATGTTAGAGCTGGAGAAATTGTTGGAATTGCTGGAGTTGAAGGAAATGGGCAAAGAGAATTAGTTCAAGCAATAACAGGTTTAAGAAAAATTGACTCAGGTACCGTCTTAATTGGTAATGAAGATGTAACTAAGTTAAGTCCCCACAAAATACATGAATTAGGCGTTGCTCATGTTCCCGAAGATCGCGAAAAAGATGGTCTAGTTGCAGGATATTCAATTGCAGATAATTCTGTTTTAAATAGATTTGATGAAAAAGAATTTTCTAAAGCAGGAGTAAGACAAACTGGTGCAATTAGAGCCCTAGCTACTAAATTAGTTGAAAAATTCGATGTTAGAACTCCTTCAATTGACACTTCAGCTGGTTCTTTATCTGGAGGAAATAAACAAAAACTTGTTATTGCCCGAGAGTTAATTTGGGGACCAAAACTCTTGATTGCAGCTCAACCAACCCGAGGTGTTGATGTTGGATCTATTGAATTTATCCATAATCAAATTGTTGCAGCACGAGATGCTGGTTCTGCTGTGCTTTTGGTTTCAGCAGAATTAGATGAAGTCTTAGGTTTAGCTGATCGAGTTGCTGTTATGTATGCAGGAAAAATTGTGAAGATTTTGGATGAAAAAGATGCTGAAAGAAACAAAGTGGGAAGACTCATGGCTGGTGGAGACGTTAATTAAATGTCTCAGTTGTTAACTCCAGAAATAATCAAAACTGTCCCTAAAGTTTTATTGCACGATCATTTAGATGGTGGAGTAAGACCATCCACCGTTGCAGCACTAGCAAAGGAATTTGGTTATAACAATCTTCCAACAACAGACCCGATAGAACTTGCGAAATGGTTTAGGGATAACTGTGATTCTGGATCACTAGAAAAATACTTAGAAGCTTTTGTTCACACAGTTGGAGTTATGCAAACAGCTGCAGCATTGGAAAGAGTGGCCTTTGAAGCTGCTGAAGATTTAGCAAATGATGGTGTGGTTTACGCAGAAATTAGATTTGCTCCTGAATTGCATCAAAATCAAGGCTTAACACTTGATCAAGTTGTGGAAGCCGTGCTGAAAGGTTTTCAACGTGGTGAAGAAACCATGGCAAGAAATGGCAAACCAATTGTGGTTAGAGCGTTACTAACTGCCATAAGAACTGCTGCAAGATCAATTGAGATTGCAGAACTATCAGTTAAATGGCGAGATAAAGGTGTTGTTGGTTTTGACATTGCTGGCAAAGAAGCAGGGTTTCCACCAACTAGACACTTAGATGCATTTGATGCTGTTCGACGCGCAAACTTTCATATGACAATTCATGCTGGTGAAGCATTTGGTTTACCTTCAATTTGGGAAGCTGTCCAAATTTGCGGAACAGACCGTTTAGGGCATGGAGTAAGAATTGTTGATGATTTAAGTTTTCAATCAAATGGGGAAGTAAAGCTTGGGGAGCTTTCTGCTTATGTCAGAGACAGAAGAGTGCCACTAGAGCTTTGCCCATCATCAAATATACAAACGGGGGCTGCAAAAAGTATTAAAGATCATCCCATTGGCGTATTAACAAAGCTTGGTTTTAGGGCAACCGTAAATACAGACAACAGATTAATGTCTGATACTTCAATGACTAAAGAAATGACACTTCTTGTTAACGAATTAGGTTTCACTTTGAAGCAACTGCAATGGTTAACCGTAAATGCCATGAAGAGCTCATTTATTCCATTTGATCAAAGACTTAAATTAATTAATGAAACAATAAAGCCAACTTATGCAAAAATTGCCCAAGATTTAGGAATTAAGTTCTAAAATCCTCGCGGGTGCCACACGGTTTTGGTCTCTAGGAAAACTTTAATTCTAGCTAATCCATCAAGTTTAGTATTTGGACGAAGTACACGCTTTAGATTAGTGGCTGCTTCTTTTTCTAATTCTAAAGCAATTTGTTTTTTATCTACTCCAGTTAAATCAAGAGCATTAACATCTTGGTGACTTGCCAACCATGGGGCAATTTCCTTATAAGAACCAGTCAGAATATTAATAACTCCACCTGGCACATCACTTGTAGCAATAACTTCAGCTAAGGAAACAGCGGGAAGAGGTTGTGATTCTGAAGCAATAACAATAACTGTATTTCCACTGACCACTATTGAGGCAATAGTTTCAACTAAACCTAAAAGGGCCGAATCTTCTGGAGCGATTGCTGCCACTACACCTGTTGGTTCTGGAATTGAAAAGTCAAAGAATGGACCAGCGACAGGATTATTAGATCCAGTTACCATTGCAATTTTGTCAGCCCAACCAGCAAACCAAACCATGCGATTGATTGCTTCATCAACTTCATTTTCTGCTTGCTTCTTAGTCTTTGACCATAAAATTAATTCTTCAACAAATTGTTCACGTCTTCCTTGCATGATTTCTGAAACTCGGTAAAGAACTTGTGCACGGTTATAGGCAGTAGCTTCTGACCATTTAGCAAAAGCAGAACGAGCTGCAACAACAGCATCTCTGCCATCTTTTCTTGAGGCAAGAGCAACATTTGCTACAAAGTTTTTATTCTTATCTTTTACTTCGTAGGTTCTACCAGATTCAGATCTAGGAAAAGCTCCACCGATAAATAATTTTGCAGTTCTTTTCACATCAATGTTTGACATTTATTTACCCGCCTTTAAATATGCTTCTAATCCATGACGTCCACCCTCGCGGCCATAACCTGATTCTTTATATCCACCAAATGGGCTTGTTGGATCAAATTTGTTAAATGTATTTGCCCAAACCACACCAGCTCTTAATCTGTGTGCAACTTCTAGAATTCGTGAACCTTTTTCTGTCCAAATTCCTGCACTTAAACCAAATGGAGTGTTATTAGCTTTTTCAATTGCTTCATCAGGAGTTCTGAAGGTAAGCACACTTAAAACTGGACCAAATATTTCTTCACGTGCAATTCGATGAGAAAGTGAAACATTTGTAAATACTGTAGGGGCAAACCAAAAACCTTTATTAGGAATTTCACAAGGAGCACTCCACATTTCTGCTCCTTCAGATTTTCCAGCATTAGTTAATTCTTTAATTTTGGCTAACTGGGCAGCAGAGTTAATGGCTCCAATATCTGTGTTCTTATCTAGCGGATCGCCTAATCGAAGAGTTTTCATTCGCTCATATAAAAGATTCAAGAAATCATCCGAAATAGATTCTTGTAAGAGCAATCTAGATCCAGCACAACAAACGTGACCTTGATTGAAGAAAATTCCGTTAACAACACCTTCAACTGCTTGATCCATGGCAGCATCATCGAAAACAATATTGGCAGCTTTGCCACCAAGTTCTAAAGTTACTTTTTTGTTGGTTCCTGCAACAGTTTGGGCAATAAGTCTGCCAACTTCTGTGGAACCTGTGAAGACAACTTTATTAACATCAGGATGTTCAACTAAGAATTTTCCAGTTGCACCTGCACCAGTAATGATGTTTACAACACCATCTGGAAGTTCTGCTTGTTGGCAAATCTCAGCAAATAACAATGCTGTTAGGGGAGTTGTTTCTGCTGGTTTAAGAACGACAGTATTTCCAGCAGCAATTGCTGGTGCGATCTTCCACGCAAGCATTAAGATTGGAAAATTCCAAGGAATAATTTGTCCAGCAACACCTAGTGGTTGTGGATTTTTACCTAAACCTGCGTAATCAAGTTTGTCTGCCCAACCTGCGTAATGAAAGAAATGTGCAGCAACCAAAGGAATATCAATGTCTCTACTTTCCCTAATTGGCTTGCCATTGTTCATTGATTCCAGCACTGCTAATTCGCGTGATCTTTCTTGAATAATTCGAGCTAAGCGGTATAGATATTTACCACGTTCTGATCCTGGAAGTTTTGACCAAGACTTAAATGCTTTGCGTGCTGCTTTAACTGCTTCGTCAACATCCTTTTCACTTGCTTCAACGATTTCTGACAAGACTTCTTCTGTTGCAGGATTAATTGTTTTGTAATTAGAGCTGGCTTTACTTTTAACGAATTTTCCACCAATAAATAGTTCATAATTTGATTTCAAATTAACAATTTTGGTTGACTCTGGAGCGGGGGCGTATTCAAAAACCATTAGTCCACCGTCACATAATCTGGACCTGAGTAGGCGCCATTTTTCATTTTTTGTCTTTGCATTAAAAGATCATTCAATAAACTTGAAGCACCAAATCTAAACATATTTGGATTCATCCAGTTATCGCCTAATGTTTCTTTTAGTAACACTAAATATTTCATGGCATCTTTTGTAGTCTTTATTCCACCCGCTGGCTTCATGCCGATTCGACGGTGAGTGGCAGTCTCAAAGTCTCTAATTGCTTGCAACATCACAAGAGTTACCGGAAGAGTTGCTGCTGGTTGAACTTTTCCAGTCGAAGTTTTTATGAAGTCTGCTCCAGCTAACATCGCAATCCAAGATGCTTTCTTTACGTTGTCATAAGTTTTTAATTCGCCAGTTTCTAGAATTACTTTCAAATGTGCCGCACCACAAGTATGTTTGATCGCTTGGATTTGATCATAAATATCTAAGAAGCGACCTTCATGGAAAGCACCACGATCAATTACCATGTCAATTTCATCTGCACCTTGCGAAACTGCATCTGCGGTGTCTTGCAATTTTGCAGCAAGAGAAACTCTTCCAGATGGAAAACCTGTTGCAACGGCGGCAACGTTTATGTTTGTACCAATTAAGTTTTCTTTTGCAATTCCAACTAAATCACTGTAAACACAAACTGCTGCCACACTTGGCACACTTGGATCTAATGGATCTGGTCTTTTTGCTTTGGCACAAAGGTATTTAATTTTGGCTTTTGTATCCATTCCTTCCAAAGTTGTTAAATCAATCATGCGAATGGCAAGATCAATACCTTCTGCTTTAGCTGTTGTTTTGATGGAACGAGTGCCTAATTTGGCAACTCTTTCTTCAACACCAACTTTGTCTACTCCAGATAACCCGTTTAAGAATTTTTTAAGTGCTGAATCACTATTTGTGGCATCACGAAGAATCGAGGGCAGCACTAACGGATCGTCTTTAAGCACGTTAACAGCGTAGCGAAGTGGTATTTATATTAAATAGTCGTGAGTAATTGATTCACAGATTCAGCCAGAGAATCTAATTCTTTTTTGGCAATTACCCTATTCTCCTGCGGATTTCCTGGCAGCGTTGTTACTTCTAGGTAGCACTTTAATTTTGGCTCAGTACCACTTGGGCGAACGATGATTCTGCCATTTTTTGTTTGTAATCTGATGCCAGAAGATGGAGGAAGTCCATCGATTCCTTGATTCATATCATCGACTTTTTCAACACTAAATTCACCAATTTTTGCTGGAGTATTAGAAATAAGTTTTGAAGTTATTTCTTTGGCCTTGGCAACAGAGTCAAATCTAAAACTGAGCTGCTTAGTTAGATGCACTCCAAATTCCTCATAAATACTATTTAGTATTTCTTCAGCAGATGTATTGTCTTGCTTTAGATAAGAAAACATTTCAACAATACGTAGCGCTGCTGTCACTCCATCTTTATCTCTTACAAATTCTGGATCTGTGCAATAACCAATTGCTTCTTCATAGCCAAAAATTAATTCATCTAGATGGCCCATCCACTTAACTCCGGTTAAAGTTGTGGCACCTTTTATCCCATTTGCTTTTGCCATCTTTGGAACCAGTGAGCTTGAAACAATGGAGGCAACCATTTGTCCCTTTAAGGAAACATTAGTTAATTTAGATTTCTGAATTAACCACCAAGCAATTAGAAAACCTAACTCGTCGCCACTTAAAACTTTCCAATTTCCTTTTTCAGGAATGGCAACAGCACATCTATCAGCATCGGGATCATTTGCTATTGCTACGTCTGCATCAATTTTTTTAGCTAGAGCAAGCAAGAGATCCATTGCTCCTGGTTCTTCTGGGTTTGGAAAAGAAACAGTTGGAAAGTTTGGATCTGGTTTAGTTTGTTCTGCCACATTTATTGATGGATTAAATCCTGCTTCTTTCATGCAAGCATCAAAAGTATCTTGGCCAACTCCATGCATTGGAGTGAAGGCAACTTTTATTTGCCCATAATTATTGTTAACCAATTGAGAAGCTCTTTGGTGATATTGAGTAGTGATATCTATTTCTAAACTTTGTAACCGTTATCTCTGGGTGGATTGTGAGATGCAGTAATCATTACTCCCGCATCTGCACCAATATGTCTTACCCCAAAGGCTAAAACAGGGGTTGGAAGCTTTGTTGGCAATCTAAATACTTCTAAACCAAGAGCAGTTGCCACTCCGCAAACATCTTGTGCAAATTGATCAGACATATGACGAGCGTCATTGCCCACAATTAATTTAGGTTTTTTCCCAGGATTTTTACTTATTAAATATAGGCATAAGCCAAACGTGGCTCTAATTACAACAGCACGATTCATTCTTGATTGCCCTGCGTCAATTTCTGCTCTTAGTCCAGCAGTGCCAAATTCAAGATCTCCTGCAAAAAGTTCAGATAATTTCTCAATATTGTTATTCGCAATTAGTTCTTTAACTTGTTTTTTAGTCTTTAAATCAGGATCATGACTTGCCCAATTTTGAGCAACTGCGATTAATTCTTTACTCACAGTTTTTCAATAACTTTCTTTAGTAAATCACCCATTCGAGAAGCGGCTGCTAAACCTGCAGCTAATACTTCTTCGTGATTTAAGTGTTCATCGGTAAGGCCTGCTCCAGGATTTGTCACCATGGAAATCCCTAGGACTTCTGCTTGGGCTTCGCGAGCAGCGATTGCTTCTAAAGCAGTAGACATTCCAACTAAATCTCCACCAAGTTTGATTGCCATTTGCACTTCAGCAGGAGTTTCATATTGAGGACCATGGAATTGAACATAAACGCCTTCATCCAAAGATGGATCAATTTCTTGGGCAATCTTTCTTAATCTCTTGGAATAAACTTCACTCACATCTAAAAATCTTGGGCCAACCAAAGGTGTTGCTCCTGTTAAATTGATGTGGTCTTTAATTAAAACTGGAGTACCTGGTTTCCATTTAAGTTGTAATCCACCACAAGCATTGGTCAAAATTATTGTTTTTACTCCACTTGCTACTGCTGTTCTTACAGCGTGAACTACAGCTGCTGTTCCTTTGCCTTCGTAATAATGGGTTCGACCCATTTGAATCAAGGTTTGAGAGTTGCCAACTTTTACACTTCGTATTTTTCCAGCATGGCCTGCAACGGCAGGGGCACTAAATCCTGGCAAATCAGTAACAGTAATTTCAGCATTTGGTGTTCCTAAAGCTTCAACTGCGGGAGTCCAACCAGAACCTAAAACAACCAAAACATCATGTTTAGCGATCTTGGTGATTTCAGCTAACTTGGCTGCGGACTGTTTTGCTAATTCATATGGGTCTTGGCTCACGCAGCAACGCTACTACCTATACATATAGACAAGAAAAGACATTGACTTAAGCGTTAGATTTGTGTCCAACCTAGCCTTTAGCCAAGTTCTCTCATAAACTCTCGATTTGTGCGCTTTTTAAATGAACCCTCCTATGACTTGACCTATGACGATGTCTTCATGGTCCCAAGTCATTCTGAACTGACTTCCAGAGTCGATGTTGATCTCAACGCACACGATAAAACAGGAACAACAATTCCATTAGTTGTTGCAAACATGACTGCTATTTCTGGTCGAAGAATGGCAGAAACAATTGCTCGCAGAGGTGGCCTTGCTGTTATTCCACAAGATGTGCCACTTCCAGTAATTACTGAAATTATTGATTGGGTTAAAAGTAGAAATACTTTCTATGACACCCCATTAACTTTGAATCCAGATCAAACAGTTGCAGACGTTATGGGAATCATTCACAAACGAGCTCATGGGGCAGTAGTAGTTGTCGAAGATGGAAAACCAATTGGAATTGTTACCGAAGATGATTGTTTTGAAGTAGATCGCTTTACTCAAGTGAAACAAGTTATGAGTAAAGAATTAATTACCATAACAGAAGATCTGTCCCCTCGTGAAGCATTTGATTATCTAAATGACAACAGAACCAAACTTGCCCCAGTTATTGCTAAAGATGGAAAACTTTTAGGAATACTTACTAAAGTCGGTGCTCTAAGAGCAAGTCTTTATAACCCGGCATTAGATAAAAATGGAAAGTTAATAATTGCGGTTGCCGTAGGAATTAATGGCGATGTTGCTGCAAGGGCTGAAAAAATTCTTAAAGCAGGAGCAGATGTTTTAGTTGTTGATACTGCTCATGGTCATCAAAAGAAAATGATTGAAGCATTAACTGC
>JBJOOK010000033.1:0-10786 GCA_046051325.1 Actinomycetota bacterium
GGTCCAAATAAAAGCACTGAAAGAAGTATCAGGCTCACAAGAAGCGCTAAAGATTCCATTAAAGTAGTCTTACAGCAGATGAAAAAAATATCTAGTTCATTTATCGCAATTTTTTCTTTATTTATGGGGCTTTTTCCAATCCCAGCAAATGCCGTTGTTGGAGGATCTGATGCCACCGGATCAGGCTTTGTGGTTGCAGTCAGAGTTGATTTGCCTGGGGATTTACAAACTGCTTGCACAGGTGGTTTATGGAAACCAAAAATCGTTGTCACTGCTGCACATTGTGTTGTAGCTGAAGGCACAACAACAGTTGCCAATGCATCGGAAGTTCATGTTTATGCCCAAGGGGTAAACGTTTCAGGAGCAAGACCAGTAGCAAGTGCAGTAGCCATAATTGTTACCGGTGGATATTCCAATTCTAGTAATGGATTTGTGGAAGCAAATGATTTAGCGTTTCTGATCCTGGATAAAGAAATCGGCACTCCCCTGATTTCTCGTTTAGCCAGTGAATCAGAAGCAGCTGCAGCAACAGTCTTAGGCAAGAAAATGAACTTTTTTGGCTACGGCCAAACTGCCAAAGAAAGTGATGTTTCCATGATTCCCTTAACTCTTTCCCAAACCCCATTTCAGTTCTTAGGTGGCAAGACTTATCTATATGGCAAATCAGTAAAAGGTTCAGGTGCCTGTTTTGGAGACAGTGGTGGCCCGGTTATTTTGCAAACCGAAACTGAAAACCTTTTAGTTGGACCAGTGGCAGGTGGCAGTGGTGCACCTTGTTACCCAGAAATAAAAGATCGTGCAGTGTTGGGACTAGTTGCCAGTAATTTCTCAGAATTAGTAAAAACTGCCCTGACAACAGCTGGTTATTCAGCAGATGAAGCATTTACTACTCCTAGACCAACTCTTAAAAAAGGCACTTTCACAGCCAAAACCGTTCTTAAAAAGATTGGGGTTACAACCGCAAGTTCAACAAGTGTGAAATTTGTGGGAGTAAAAGCCAAACCAAAGAATGCCTGTGTTGCAACTGCAACTTCAGTAATCGTGAAAGCCAAAGGAACCTGCACCTTGACTTTCACTGTTAAAAAATCAGGCAAGACGGCAAGGACTGCAGAAACAACTTTCAATATTGGCTAGGTTTGTTTTCTTATGAGTACCACTTTTAAACCCGTTCCAGTAAATATCACCCGTCCTGAATATGTGGGCAAGAAAGCACCCAGTGTCTTGATGCCATGCATTTAGCTGGTTCTCAAATCAAAGATGGCATGACCACAGAAGACTTAGATGCCATTGTGCACGAATATATTTGCGATCAAGGAGCTTACCCTTCCACTCTGGGCTATAGAGGATTTCCTAAATCTTTATGCACTTCAATAAATGAAGTCATCTGTCATGGAATTCCTTCAAACCAAATAATTAGAGAAGGCGACATCGTCAATCTTGATGTGACTGCTTTTAAAAATGGGGTCCATGGAGATACCAACTACACATTCTTAGCCGGTGAAGTAAAAGAAGAAGTAAAACTGCTGGTGGAAAGAACCAAAGAAGCACTAAACCGAGCCATCCAAGCAGTGGTTCCAGGGAGACCTATCAATGTCATTGGTCGAGTAATTGAAAGTTATGCCAAAAGATTTAATTACGGTGTAGTCAGAGATTTCACCGGTCATGGAGTTCACACTTCATTTCACTCAGGTTTAGTAATCCCCCATTTTGATGATCCAACAGCTACCCAGTTGATGCAAGAAGGAATGACTTTCACAATTGAGCCGATGCTTAATTTAGGAACCCATGATTACGACATTTTGGAAGATACTTGGACTGTTTTAACTAAAGATCGAAAGATGTCTGCCCAGTTTGAGCACACCCTGGTGGTAACTAAAACTGGGGCAGACATTCTTACTTTGCCTTCTAGTTAACTAATACTTCTCCCACTTTTTTCTTACCGATTTTAAAAATAATACTTCCACCTTTGGAAAGTTTTTTTCTAGTAGTGATAGAGATATCGCCCTTGCTATTGGCTTTCCCCGATCCAATGAATACGGATTTGCCCTCAGCTGGTTTGAAGGAAATCGTTACCAATTTAGATCTATCTTTACGCTCTAAATCAAGTTTGATACTTCTAAGTCCAGCTACCTCTTCACTTACTCTCGCAATTTGTTTTGCAGAAGAGGTTGTAGGAGTGGGAGTTGGGGTTGTTATCGTTACAGGATTTGGTGAATAACTTTGTGGAGCTAGTGCATCATATGAAGCCCTCCAACCAAAAACCGCTCCATCAAATACAACTGCATAGCCATCTCCTACAGGAGATTCATGCCAGCGATTACTCGTTAACGCTGGATATTGGACATGTGCGCTTCCATTTTGATTTCTGGGGAACTGTCCAAACCCTGGCTGATACCTCCAGCGTCCCGCAGAAAAAGAACTAGTCGTTACCCCGCTAACAGTTTCGTTTGCTGCAGTTTTGGCAAACGTAAAAGTTGTTGAAGACGGAACAGATGCAATAGTCGCAGAGTCATACCAAGTGGAACCTTTATAAACATCCACATAGTGACCAACTTTAAATTCATGATTTGAACTCGTTGTGACAGTAGCAATGTTTGAGTTAATTACTAGGCCAGCAACTGTGGAGCTCACAGTTTGAGTACTACTTCCTCCTATCCAAAACTTCCAATCATTAGAACTTCCAAAGTTGTTTATCTTGTCGACCATTCCCCAGCCATTGGCTGAAAAAGAAAGTCTTGAACTTGTTTGTAACAATGCCAAGACCTCTCTTGCAGTTTGTTCACCTGCATCACCAAGTAAATATGCCGGTACCGTAATACAAAGAACTTCTGAAGATCTTGCGTTTTTGTAATCAAGAACTACGGCAATTTGATCATCTGACCCAGAAGTCGGATTGGACGGACACAACGAAGAATAAGTTGCGTTGTACTCAGTTGAAGTAACTGCGTTTACTGGCGTTACAAAAACAACACTTGTAAAACTTAATGCTAGTAGTGCTAATAATCTTGCTACTTTGTTTCTCATTTATTTTCCTCCGGTTAATGCCGAGTTTGGAGGAACGGAATTACACAAAAAGGCAACAAAAAAACCCTGACAAAATGTCAGGGGACGAAAGTTACCTTATAAATCGTAACCCCGCCCCGCTTTCCACGACGGTGCGAAATATTTGACTAAACCCACTCCAGGTAACCCGACTTATCGCTAATACTTCTTGGCCACAAATAAATTTGTGTGCGATCCACGGTTGCGGGACAGCGTCAGCTTCCGACTGACTTCCCCTGATGAAACATTGGGTTTTTGTCCTTGCACTAACACAATATTTAAATTTTCAGTTTTTTCAAGAATTTCGAGTTAAAACACGCCAATGTTTCATATGATGAGTAGGGCCCATTAAAAAGAAATGAAAAATGTCAAAAAGCGAACATCTTGAATACGCCCTCTCACTAATTACTGATGTGCCCGATTTTCCTAAGCCAGGAATCCTTTTTAAAGACATAACCCCTGTTTTGCAAGACAAAAAAGCTTTTAGTGATGCTGTTGATGATTTAGCAAAACATTTAAATGGTGCCAATAAAGTTGCAGGCATTGAATCACGTGGTTTTATTTTTGCAGCAGCAATCGCTGCTAAACACAATCTTGGTTTAGTACTATTAAGAAAACCAGGTAAACTTCCTCGAAAAACTCATGTGGTGCAATATGAGCTTGAATACGGTTTTGATTCTTTAGAAATGCATCAAGATGCTCTGGATAAAAATGATGCAGTACTTCTTGTTGATGATGTTTTAGCAACAGGTGGAACACTGCTGGCTGGTACTGAACTAATTACTAAAACAGGTGCAAAGTTAACTAATTGTGCGGTATTTATTGAGATTTCAGCACTAAATGGGCGCAATCGCCTAGGTTCAATACCCGTTCATTCCAGCATCATCGTCTAAATTCATTACTAATTCAATAAAAGGAGTTAGTAAATGATAAACGCACCTGCCCGTTTAATGGCGGAATTTATTGGAACTTTTGCACTGGTATTACTTGGTGCAGGATCAATTTTGAGTGGTGCTGATATCACCGGTATTGCACTTGCTCACGGTATTGCCATCTTTGTTTCTGTCTCAGCTTTTGCACACATTTCAGGTGGAGCATTTAATCCAGCTGTAACTATCGCACTTTGGGCAACTAAGAGAATGAAATCTTTAGATGCACTTGCTTACATTGTTACCCAATTACTGGGTGGATTATTAGCAGCGTTTCTTTTGAAACTTGCTTACGGATCATTTGCTCAAAATGTTGGTGTTCCAACCCTTGCTCAACCAATCAAACCTCTTTATGGTTTATTGATTGAAGCAGTTGCCACATTTCTTTTGATGATGGTAATTATGGGAGTTGCAATTGATTCTCGTGGCACATTCTCAGCAGTTGCAGGACTACCAATTGGTTTAATCATTTCAGCTGACATTTTGTTCTCAGGTCCTTTAACTGGTGGAGCAATGAACCCAGCTCGTTGGTTTGGTCCAGCAATTGCCTCAGGACAATTATCAAACTTCTGGATTTGGATTCTTGGTCCAATTCTGGGAGCCCTTGCTGCAGTATTTCTTTACGATGGGCTAGTTAAACCTAAGAAGTAACTAGTACATAATAAGTTCATGATCAATTGGCCAGCCGATACTTTGACGCTGGCCATTGACATTGGTGGTTCAGGAATTAAAGCCAGCGTCATAAATAAAGATGGCGAAATGGTTTGTGAACGAATTCGTATGGAAACTCCTTATCCATCTCATCCTTCAGGTTTCTCCCAAGTAGTTGCAGATTTTGTGAAAGTTTTACCTAAAGCACAACGTGCCAGTGTAGGTTTTCCTGGTTTAGTTCGAAATGGAATTGTGGTTATGGTTCCTTCCCTTTCTCGATTAGTTAAAGATGGACCAAAAGACCCAGAATTAGTTAAAGCGTGGAAAAACTTTGATTTACAAACTCCTATGACAAGTGCACTGGGAATTCCCACCAAGGTTGCCAATGATGCCGATATTCAAGGAGCAGCAGTAATTAAAGGTGCAGGTTTGGAATTTGTCATGACACTTGGAACTGGTGTTGGAACAGCGTTATTTCAAAATGGAATATTGCTTCCCCACTTAGAACTTGGTCATGCGCCATTTAGACAAAGTGAAGAATTTGAAGAACAAATTGGCAATGCTGCAAGGGAGCGAATTGGTGTTGAAAGATGGACTAAGAGGGTAATTAAAGCTATTGCTAAATATGATCAATTTCTTTATTACGATCATTGTTATGTTGGTGGCGGAAATGCTAAACACATTAAAGGTTTAGATCTAGGACCAAAAGTAACCAGAGTTAGCAATAAAGCAGGTCTTTTTGGTGGAGCAAGAATCTGGGACTTAGAAGCTAGTTAGAACTAGTCTTCGTCGCCTTCTTCTTCCCCACCTTTATTTACTGCAATCGGTAATGCCACTCCACTTGAAGCTGCACCTAAAGTTCCAACTTCAAATCCAGCCAAAACATTATTTGGTCTTGATTGCCCACCATGTTGATTATTGAATGCACTTGTGGCATCTGTGCCGCAAAGATTAGTTATATTTCTTGCTCCACCAGGATGAGAATTAATGTATGCGGTCAAGTTATAAACCGTATTTGAAACTACAGCCCAACATTCAGCAGCAGTATTTCGCTTTGCCACATCAGCAAGAGTTAAACTAGCTGAAGCTTTTGCAGCAGTCGAAGGAGTTGCTTTAGGAGTTGCTGCAGATGCGGCTGGCGCACTGGTTGTTGCTGAAGCACCTAATGCTCCTACTTCAAAACCTGCTAAAACGTTATTTGGTTTTGATTGCCCACCGTGTTGATTATTGAATGCATTTGTGGCATCAGTGCCGCAAAGATTTGCAATATTCACAGCTCCGCCTGGATGAGAATTTGCATAACCTGTTAAGTCATAAACAATTCCGCTAACAACAACCCAACAATTATCAACTGTGTTTTTTTGTGCTACGGCTTCCATCGTTAAAGCATTTGAAGTAGCACCTGCATCACTTGGAGCAGTTGCTGGAGTGGTTGGGCTTGCAACTGGATTTAGTCTTTTTTCCCAGGTTGCAGTTGCTCCTGAGTGTCCGACAAGAATTGTCACAATCAAGGCCACAACAGCTATTAGTGCTGTTGCATAACCAACGAGTTTTACTAATCCTTTACTGATCAATTTTGGGTTGCTCAGCAGAAAAAACCAGACAACTGCAGCGCCAAATAACAATGCAGAAATTACTACTAAGTTTTCGCCCATATTGGCGTGATCTGTTGGATAACCAACCCTCATTGCTAATGCTTCACCAGATTGCTTGGCAACAAATGCTGCACCTGTGGAAATAGCTAAACCGGCCAAAGTCACTAGTCCATAATTTTTTCTTAAAGCTGGAATGAAAACTAATGCAATTGTTAATAATGCAAAAGTTGGCAGTGCAATTACTACCAAATGATCAACTAATGGATGAACGGGTAAACCTAGAACTGTGTCAAATATGTTGTTTTTTATCATGTTTTAATTATTGCACTACTACGCACGAAAACCTAATCAAAGTGGCCCTTAAAGAGGTGATTAACATCATTCCCAGAAATCTATAAGATAATAAATAGTTAACTCTCAGTTTGAAAAGTTTTCCAGCTCACTCGATGGTATTTATTTGCTCCATGATTTTTGATTGCTTCCAAATGTTCAGGTGCGGCATAGCCTTTATTGTCAGCCCAAAAATAAAGAGGAAATTCTTTACTCAACTCAGTCATCATTTGATCTCTAGTAGTTTTTGCCACAATCGAAGCAGCAGCAACTGATGCACAAGTCATGTCTGCCTTTATTTGAGTAATTATTTCTAGATCAGCAGATAAAGGTCCATCATCGAATTCTTCTTCAAACATGTTTTGGGTTTCTTTTTCTGGCATTAACCAGTTGTGTTTGCCATCAAGGATTAAATGATCTGGCTTAGTTGTTAAGCCCGCTAATGCGCGCCTTCCAGCACGCCGTAAGGCCCTTGTTAGCCCTATTTCATCTATCTCTTGGTTAGTGGCATGTCCTACAAATGAATCAATCACCCAAGTCTTAACCATGGGTAATAGTTCTTCTCTTTGTTCATGGGTTAATAGTTTTGAATCCGCTAAATTTTCTGGTGGATTAACACAATCAATATTTATTACTGCCACTCCCACACTTACTGGTCCTGCTAAACAACCTCGTCCAACTTCATCCATGCCAGCAACTAGTTTTGCTCCACGAGAAAATAACTTGTTTTCGAAATCGAGTGTTGGTCGATTCTTTTTAGCTCTGGGCATCGGGAATTGCTTTAAACGCATCGGGAATACCTAAAGTTGCAAATCGCGGTTTCTAGATGAAATCTGGAATCTCTGCTATCTGGTCTGTTATCACCCATCACAAATATTCTGTTTTTTGGAACTGTTATTTCAAATTCAACTTGATTAGTTTCAACCCCGGGCTTAATAAATTCATCATCAATTAGTTCTTGATTGTTAATGAGAATTTTGCCATTTTCAGAACAACACTTAACAGTGTCTCCTTGAATTCCAATAACTCTTTTAACTAAATCATCTCCTGCATCAGATGGCAGTAATCCCACCACACTTAGAAGGTGCAGAAATGTGTTTCGATCTGTTTCAAATTCTGGTAACCAATCACCTGGATCTTTAAAGACCACAATTTGACCACGTTGGATATCAGTAAAAGGCTTAGTAATTTTAGTAGCAATAATTCGATCTTCTAATAAAAGAGTATCTTCCATGGAAGCACTGGGAACATAAAAAGCTTGGAAAATAAATGCGCGCACAATGGATGAAAGAATTAATGCAATTCCAACAACAATCAGCAGTTCACGAACTGCTGCCCAAAGGGCGCGCAATTTAATTATTTGTCAGTTTCAGCAGGTGCATCAGTAGCTGGTGTTTCAGCAACTTCGGCAACTGGTTCTGCGGCAGGAGTTTCAGCAGCAACTTCCTCTTTTGCTACAGGTGCTTCTGCTTTAACTTCTTCAATAACTTCATCGTTTTTAACTTCAACGGTTTCATCAATTGCCAATTCAACATCTTCATCAGCAACAACTGCTGCAGCTAAATCGCCACGAAGTTCTTTAATCTTGGAAGCTTTACCACGTAGATCGCGTAGGAAGTACAACTTGCCACGACGAACATCACCGCGTGAAACAATTTCAATTTTTTCAATAGTTGGGGTGTGAATTGGGAAAGTTCTTTCAACACCAGTTCCAAAAGATACTTTTCGAACTGTGAATGCTTCTGAAATTCCTGCACCTTGTTTTCTAATAACAACGCCTTGGAATAACTGAATACGTGAACGAGTACCTTCAATAACTTTCACATGTACTTTGACTGTATCACCAGTTCTAAATGATGGGACACCTTTTTTAAGACTTGCTTTGTTTAATGCATCTAAGCGATTCATATTTACTCTTCTGATCTGCAACGCTCACAGGTCGTTCAGTCTTTGTTCGGTTAAAGCCGGATTCCTACTACTTATATAGCTCTTATATTCCCCTGTGGCGAAATATTGAACTCATCTAAATCCGTGAAGCACCTATTCTGCCAAGACCTCGGCTTAAGCCTGAAGGTCGGGTCGAAACTTCCTCGTACGCCTTTTAGCCTCGTCTTTTCGCCATTGGGCAATCTTGGCGTGATCCCCACTCATAAGCACTTCAGGCACGTTTAGGCCCTGCCACGAGGCAGGACGGGTGTAAATAGGGCCTTCTAAGAGGTTTTGCATCGCACCTGGGGCAAATGAATCATCTGTTACTGAGTCTTCATTTCCTAAAACTCCATTGATCAATCTTAAAGTTGCTTCCAAAATAACTAAGGACGCTACTTCTCCCCCTGCGAGCACGTAATCACCAATACTTATTTCTAACACTTCACTGAAGTCTCCACTTTGTTGATAATGCTCAACAACTCGTGAATCAATTCCCTCATATCGGCCATTGATAAATACCAGGTGTTCAAATGAAGCTAATTTAATTGCCATTTCTTGATTAAAAACTTTTCCTGAAGGAGTTGGCACTACTAATACCGGTTTTGTCTTTGCCTGTCTTAAGACTGAATCAATGGCATCTCCCCACACCACAGGTGACATAACCATCCCTGGTCCTCCGCCATAGGGAGAATCATCAACAGTTTTATGTTTATCAAGAGTAAATGACCTTAAATCATGAATTTCTACTTCAACTAATCCTGCTTCTTGAGCTTTGCCAAATAAAGACAGTTTTAAGGGTGCAAAGTAGTCAGGAAAAATCGTTATTAGATCAACGCGCATCTTCAGCATTTTCTTCATCAAATAAGCCACTTGGCGGATTCATCACAACTCGTTTGTTCTTGATATCAACTTCGGGAACTAGTTGATTAACAAAGGGAACCATTACTTCTTTGTTATCCATGGTTTTAACCACTATCAATGATTGAGCAGTTCCTGGTAATACTTCTTTGACTACCCCAAGTTTTTCATTATTTGCATTAAACACTTCTAAATCAATTAGTTGGAATTCATAGAATTCGTTATTTCCTAAAGTAGCTTCTGCTGGATCTACTTCCACTACTAATAGTTTTCCTCGAACTTGATCAACTTGCGTACGGTCTTGAATTTCTTCGAATTTTATTAATAATCTTGATAAATGCCACCTGGTGGAGGCAACTGTTAGTTTTTGATTATTTTCTTTGACTGTGATTTTCGCACCGATGGCAAATCTATTTTCCGGATCATCGGTGCGAACTTCAACACTTATTTCGCCATGAACACCGTGCGGGCGGCCAAGTCGGCCAACAACAACGTCCATAGTGGTTGCGCTTTTTATTGCGCGTCTACGTCCACGAAATCAATTCGAGTACTGCGGCCACCTTGTAATGCGTTAACCACAGTTCTAATGGAAGTTGCAGTGCGACCATTGCGACCAATTACTCGGCCCAAATCTTCGCCATTAACTGTAACTTCTAAAGTACGACCACGCTTTGTTGTCTTTTGTTCAACTTCAACATCAGATGGGTGATCAACAATTCCTTTAACCAAATGTTCTAAAGCGTCTTCAATCATTCTGATTTAGCCTCTTCTGCAACTGGTGCTTCTGCTGGAACTTCTTCTGCTGGAGTTTCAACAACTTCGGCAACTGGTTCTTCAGCTTTAACTTCTTCAGCTACTGGTGCTGCTTCTTCTTTTACTTCAGCAACAACTTCTTCAGCTTTTGGTTCTTCAACTTTGGCTGCCACAACTGGTTTTGGTCTAGGATTTTTTTCTTCTTCTTCTCTTTCAGCCAAGTTTTCTTTCAAAGCTTTTTCATATTTTGCAAAATGATCTGCTTTTGGTGGAGCAACTCTAACTTTGCTGGTGGTGTCTTTTTCGCCCTTAAATTTTTGCCAGTCACCTGTTAGTTTTAGTAGTGCTACAACTGGTTCAGTAGCTTGTGCACCTACTCCTAACCAATAAGCAACGCGGTCTGCGTCAATTCTGATAATTGATGGATCTTCTTTTGGTTGGTAAATTCCAATTTCTTCAATGGCACGACCATTGCGTGCAGTACGAGAATCAGCCACAACAATTCGATACATCGGTTGGTGGATCTTGCCTAAACGCTTTAACTTAATTTTTACGGCCACGAATTTGTTCTTTTCTGCTTGGGAGGTGTTTAACCTTGGAAGACCAATATTGGCAGAGACTAATCCCAGACACCCCAAATACCCCTACCCCATAGAACATATATGTTCTATATACTGGGTAAATGGACCTAGATTTAGA
>JBJOOK010000034.1:0-6290 GCA_046051325.1 Actinomycetota bacterium
CTTCACCGCTCTTTCAATAATTGCATTGATGCTATGGGCTCACCCGAGATTGGTGGCGGTCTCATTTGATCCAGAGCACGCAGCAGCTGTTGGGGTAAAGGTTGGTAAGGCTGACGCAATCCTGATTCTCGCTCTTGCCGGGACCACTGTTATTGGGCTTGGTTCTGTCGGCGTACTCATGACAATCTCGTTAAGTGTAGGACCAGCGGTAATTACGAGAATATTCACAATACACATCTCTCGAGCCCGCTTCGTAGCTATGGGTATTGGCATTTTTTCAAGTGTGGTCGGCGTCATTCTCTCTTACCATTTAGCAATTCCAGTTGGACCTTCCGTTGCATTAACTTGTTCGTTTTTGATTTTTATCTCCTTTATCTATAAATCAGTAACTTCAACTCCTCTGATTACTAAAGCAAGCGACGCAAGAGTAAGTGTTGAGACGTAAATGAGAGAAAATCTAGAAATTCGGCGTGTGAAAATCTGTCGTGGCTGTTGCTGTGGCGTCAAAGCTGGCCAAAATAATGGCGCTGAATTACGTGAACAAGCGCTGCTAATGCTTGAGGGACACGGAATTGAAGTAGAGCGCACAGAGTGCTTAGGCCCATGTGATCAAGGGGACATAGTTGTTGTTCTGCCAACTCGTTCAGAGCGTCGAAAAGGATATAAACCCACTTGGCTTGGTCGTATGCACTCTTTCACTCTTACCACCTTGCTCGCCGAATTACTCCTTGAAGGTTTTTTTGAATCATTTGAAAAATACCCAGAGTTAAAAGAAAGAAAAATACAGCCACCCCGAAAAAAGAAGAAGGAGATATATGATGTTCAAAAATATGCGTAAGGTCGCATCTGTAGCGATGTTAGGTGTCGTGCTAGCAACAGGACTATCTGCATGCTCAACCGGTAGTGAGAGTGCCCAAACAAAATTAGAAATTGTTTCTAACTTTTACCCAGTTAAGTACCTCGTTGACCAAATTGGTGGAGATTTGATTGAAAATTCTTCGCTGACACCAGATGGGGCTGAGCCTCATGATTTAACCTTGAATCCAAAATCAATAGTGAAAATTACTGAAGCAGATGCAATATTCTATATCGGTGCGGGTTTTCAACCTGATGTTGATAAGGCTGTTGCTAATCTCTCTGACGAAGTAACCGCAATCGATTTATCACGGTCACCTGGAGTTGTAATACTTGACGCCCCGGCCGATCTTGGCAAAGAATCTTTGGATGGCGGCAAAGACCCTCACGTGTGGCTTGACCCAAAGAATATGTCTGCCATGGCAAGTGACATTGCAAAAACTCTTAAATCACTTGCACCAGATTCTGCAAAGATAATTGATGAGAACCTGTCGTCTCTAAAGGCAAAATTTGAAGCTCTGGATAAGGAATTTAAGACAGGCCTAGCCTCTTGTGAACAGAAAACTCTTGTTACATCTCATGCGGCATTCCAATATCTAGCTGCGACATACGGATTAAAGCAATTAGCCATCACAGGAATCAGTCCAGAAGATGAGCCAGATGCCAAATTACTGTCACAGATTGCAGCGCAAGCCAAGAGTGTTGGAGTTAAGACTGTCTTCTTTGAAGATGTTCTACCGAAGGATCTCTCTGAAACTGTCGCAAAGGCGATCGGAGCAAAAACTAGCCTTCTTTCCGCGCTGGAGTTCACACCAGAGGGTTCAGACGATTACATCTCAATGATGAGAGAGAATCTTAAGAATCTACAAAGTGGTTTAAATTGCCGCTAATTCCATCGCCTGGGCAGAAGAAGGTCGATAACACGGCCTTCTCTGCCCGAGTGCGAGGTTGGGTACGTGAAGAGTTGCAAGATGACTCGGTATCTGTTGTTATTACAGAAGCAAACTGCAGTGAAGATAGTTGCTCTCCACTTGAAACAATAATCGCTATTCTTGAACAAAACCCGAGGACGCTTCACATTGATAAAGCGATGTGCGATGTCATTCAAAGTGATGTGATTGAGGTATTAGCAACTGAAAAATCTTAGTTTCAAATAAAACCTTGCAAATATTTGTGGGTAAGAACTTGGGCATTTGCCCTTTTCGAGCGTGAATCGAAGGTCTCCAGCTTATAGGGCGACTCTTCTTACTTAATTTCTAGGGATTTCAGCACCGATTGTAAAACAATTTTCTTTGATGAAAGTGTCTCACCAGAGTTGCCAGTCGCGCCTTGGGCAACCAATCCAGCAAAGCCATGAACCATACTCCAAGCAATTGTTGGAGCAGTTTTTAAGTTTTTATCTGAAAGGCATCCGAACTCATTTAATTCAAGAAGTGATTTCATCAATAAATCCCATGGGCTAGGAGAAGTAGGTTCGAGCTCTGGGGCATCAAAACAGATAAATGCAATTTCATAAAGATTAGATTTAGTAATTCCGAAATCAATATAAGCTCCTCCAATTGCAAGGAAGCGATCAATTGCTCCTTTTGAACTTTTACTTGTTGAAGCATCGTTGAGTGCGTCAAGCATCATTTTTCCAAGAACTTCACGACTGGCTTTGGCAACTGAGGCTTTTAAATGTTCAAGATCTGCAAAGTGACGGTACACAGCAGTAGGGCTAACTCCGGTAACTAAAGCCAATTGGCGAAGTCCCAAGGAATTAAGTCCGTGCTTTTCAACATGACGCAATCCCGCAGTAATCAAAGCGACTTGTAAGTCACCATGGTGGAACTCAGTATCTGATTTCCTTAAAGTTGACATTGTTAACATTATGCCATTAGTATCTCGGTAATGTCAATTTCTTGGAGGAGTAAGTCATGAGTAATACGCATTTGGTTATAGGTGCTGGAGTTGTTGGAAGTGCCCTAGCAAATCTGCTTGCCGAAGACGGTCAAGAAGTTATTGTGGTGACTCGCTCTGGGTCTGGCCCAATTCATAAAAACGTTAAACGAATTGCTGCTGATGCAAGCAACGTTTCTAAACTATTGGAAATAGCCCCACAAGCCGTTGCAATCTATAACTGTGTAAATCCTCCGTATCATCGTTGGGCTAAGGAGTGGCCACCGCTTGCTGAAAGTTTTCTAAAGTATGCAGAAAAAACTGGAGCTGTACTTGTTACTTGTTCAAATCTCTATGGCTATGGGCCAGTTTCCGTTGCAATGAACGAATCTCTGCCACTTAATGCACCTGGCATAAAAGGAAAAGTCAGAGCACAAATGTGGTTAGATGCCAAAGCTTTAAATGATGCTGGAAAAATTAAAGCAACTGAAGTTCGTGGATCTGATTATGTGTGCGCAGGAGAGCAAAGCAGAGTGGGATCACGAGTATTGCCAAAAGTTCTGGCAGGTAAACCTGCCCAAGTACTGGGAGACATTAATCAAAAACACACCTGGACTTATCCACAAGATGTTGCTCGACTGATGAAAATAGTGGCACTTGATTCAAAAGCTTGGGGTAAAGCATGGCATGTTCCGAGCAATGAAGCTAAAACTCAAAAAGAATTAGTAACCGAGTTAGCAGCTACTGCTGGAGTAAAAAATCCAAAGCTCTCTTCCGTCCCAAATGTTATGTGGAATCTATTAGCACTTTTTAATCCCTTATTAAAGGCGTTAAAGGAAACCGCGTATCAATTTCAACGCCCATACATTTTGGATGACAGTGCTGCCCGAAAGACTTTTAATATGCAGCCAACTGATTGGAACCAAATACTAAAAGAGGTAGTTTCTGAAACGAAAGCGAGTATCAAGAAATGAAATTGAAACCAGTTAATCCAACAAGACGCTTGACTGCTTGGGTATTAGAAATTGTTTTGGTAATTGGAACAGGTTATTTTGGATGGTTGATTTGGAGCTTTATTACCTGGGGCAAGGGGCAAACTCCAGCACAAAACTTGTTACGAATGTTGAGCATTAATGAAAAAACAGGATCAGCTGCAAAACGGCCACAAATGTTTATTCGTTTCATTTTGGTTTTTGCAGCTTATTGGATTGGTTATTTTTCTATTGCAAATATTGCCTATGTCATTAATCGAAATGGTATATTGCTGATAATAGGAACCCTATTGTTGCTTGCTTTCCATCTTTTTGATATCTCAGGAATTTTACGCAGAGGTGATCGAAAGCGATTAGCAGATGTGGCAACAGGAATTGCTGTCAAGGAATTGGAATGAGTAATGAAAATAAATTTTCGACACACTTCACAGGGCGATTTTTAATAATCTGAACGTAGGGACTTTGTGAGCAATGCCAAGATCGAAGTTACAGAAAGAATTCCAGCTATTACAACGTAGGTAAAATTCACGCCATAGTTTTCAACAGATAAACCTGATAGCAACATTCCTAGTGGCGGAGCAGCGTAAAAAACTGCAGTTTGAACACCAAAAACTCTTCCATGTAAATGAGCTGGAACTCTTTGTTGAATAAGAGAATTTATAAGTGGATTAAATGGACCCCACGCTAAACCTAAAAAGAATCCTGCTGCCATTAATAATGGCAAAGGTGGAAGAAATGCCATTGGAATCATGCTTAGCGCACTTCCAAGTAAAATCAGGCGCACTAGATTTTTTCTTTCAATACGAGCACTGATCCATCCATAACCAAATGCGCCAACTGCAGAACCTGCTGCAAGGGCAGAAATAACTAAGCCAAGACCAGTTGGATTTTCAATATTTTCAAAATAAGTTGGTAGTACCACTGCTTCTGTGGGCAGATACACACCGGCAAGAACAAGAACCGCAATACTTAAAGTTCTAAGTAATTTGTCATTCCATAAAGTCTGTACACCAGCTCTTACTCTGGCATCGGTCTTTTCACCCATTTTGTTTGCTAATTCTTTGGAATCTTTGCCCATGTTCCCAACTCGCAAGAATGCAATTGACAATGCAGCAATTAGAAATAATCCAGCTGGCACCCAGAAGGAATTGACAGAACCAACACTTGCAATCAAGGCTGCGCCAAAAGCTGGTCCAAAAATCCAAGACATACCCATGAATCCTTCATGGATTCCATTGAGTTGGTCAAGATCAATATCTGATGCTTTTGCAACATCAGCGAGAAGAGTCTTTCTTGCTGTATATCCAGCTGGATCAAAAATTGCACCAACAACAGCGATTGCAAGAATTGTTGAATTTGATAAACCAAAAGTAATTGCAACTATTGGAAATGCAGACACAGATAATGCGGATAGAAGATCTGCCCCAATGCTTACTGCTCTTCGCCCTAGTTTATCAACCATCCATCCACCAACTGGTGAAATAAAAATTCCTGGCAATGCCGATATTGCTGCTACCAATCCAGCGAAAGCAGGTGAATCAGTTCTTTCCAGAATTAACCAAGGAATGGTAATCATCAATATTGAGTTGCCCAAACCGGATGAGAAGTTTGATATTTGATGTAATACGACTTGAGTATTTTTCTTCACTTAAACACTCTATTGAATCGATAGTTAGCCATGTGTTTGACCAAGTTGCAATGGAAGTGAATCGAGTCCTCTAATTACACGCCCCTTGCCAGCATTTGGAGCTACCTTTCAGAATCGAGTTAGGAAACGCAACAGATCTCATACCCCTAAATGTTGCATTAATGCTATATAACATATATGCTACATGTATGAGTCGCAATCCAGAAGAACCGGTCTATAACCGAATCGAAGAGGTCCGGGCAGCATCGGGCCTATCGAGGCAAGATCTTGCTGACAAGGTTGGCGTGCATTATCAAACAATTGGATATCTAGAGCGCGAGGAATATAGTCCGTCCCTTGTCTTAGCAATCCGAATAGCAAAAACACTAAATAAAGAAGTATCAGAGCTTTTTTCATTAACCCCATTCAAGAAAGGAAAGTAATGATGTCGAAGAGAAACAAAATTTATTGGTTTGAGGGCGTTACTGAAAAGGGAGTCAAATCCTTGTTGAATAACGAGAACTCTAGATACAAATGGCTTAGATCCCAAAGGAACAGAAGAATTTTAGTATTACTCATGGCATTGGGACTGTTCCTTATTTCAATGGGTAGCTACTGGCCAACCATTAAGACAAATCTGAATCTAGGTCCCGAAGTTGGAATACTTGTTTATTCCATTACAGCTATTTTTATCATCTTTGCTGTGGTTGGTGGCTATTCACTCTTGCGTATCGCCGTTAGATCAATTGCAGATGCACCGGATGAGTTGTTAGATGAGCGACAAATAGCGGTTCGAAATACTTCATTCAGATATTCCTATTTCATCTTGAGTTACATTCTTATGGGCTTGATGGTGCTTATGTTCTTTGGACCAGAACTTCAGATGTTTCAGCCTGAAGGAAACGATGGCAGTTATGTAGTTATTGCCGCCCTGTTTG
>JBJOOK010000035.1:0-6286 GCA_046051325.1 Actinomycetota bacterium
GATTTAGAAGCAGCAATTTTGCACGGTGCGACACACCTTCGAATTGGGTCTGCCTTACTCGGGGAAAGACCAAAAATCGGGTAACTTTGTCTTTAGTCACAGGCGTAACTACTGCAACTTAAGAGTTCGCAAGTGACACACACGTATGTAACCAGGAGGAAGATATGCCAAAAGGCTTTCGCAAAATGGCTGTCTATTTAGGTTTAGTTGAAGATAATCAAAATTATTTAGATGAAGAAATTGAAGAATTTTACGAAGAAGAAGCCCCAGCAACTCCTCGTTGGTCACCAACACCAAGAACTTTTTCCACAAATGGATCTACAGCATTAGCTGAAAGACCAGAAGTAAGAATGACACCACAAGTAAAACCAGTTATCGCAGAACCAGTTTCTCGTATCACCACTCTTCACCCAAGAGCGTTTAATGATGCTCGAAGAATTGGTGAAGAATACCGTGATGGAACACCAGTAATTATTAACTTGTCTGAAATGGATCCAAGTGACCAAAAGAGGATTCTTGATTTTGCATCAGGTTTAGCTTTTGCTCTCAGAGGAACTATTGAAAGAGTTACCAATTCAGTTTTCTTGATATCACCAGCCAACGTTGATCTTGGGGCAGAAGCTCGCCAACAAGTCGCGCAAGATGGCTTTTTTAATCAAGTTTAATTTAAACTAAATTTCTATGGGTTCACTAATTGCGCAGTTACTTCAGTTATATCTGTTAGTCATGATCGGTCGTTTGGTATTTGATTATGTGCAGATGTTTGCCCGTTCTTGGCAACCTACTGGATTTCTCTTGTTGTTAGTTGAAACCATTTATTCCCTGACTGACCCACCATTGAATTTCTTCAGACGATTCATCCCGCCTTTAAGAATCGGTTCGGTTTCCCTGGATATGTCTTTCTTAGTTGTGATTATCCTGATTCAAATAGCCATAGGTATATTTTCCTCCCTCTAATTACCAGTTTCGAGCATTAGCAGGGTAGATTAATCTTTGTAAATTGACTCTTGGAGTGGATAAATGGCATTAACACCTGAAGATGTTGCCAACGTCGTCTTTGACACCACCCGCATGCGTATGGGTTATGACGTAAGCCAAGTTGATGAATTTTTAGAAAAAGTTGCTGATGAAATTGCAAGTTTGCAAAATGAAGTCGAAATGGCACGCAGAGGAACATCTCTTTCCAGTTCACAAAGTGTTGATACTAAATCTCCAGTTGAAGTCTTAACTCTTGCTCAACAAGCTTTAACTGCAGCAACTAATGAAGCAGAAAGATTAGTTCGAGAAGCAAGAGCAAGGGCTGCTTCTATTTCTTCCAGTGTTGAATCAGAAAAAGCTCAAATCGAAGCCCAAATTAAAAGACTTGAAGCAATTGAAGTTGATTACCGCAACAGACTCAGAAATTGGTTATCAGGAATGCTTACTGATTTGGGTGCGCAATTAAATGATTCCATTGAAAACACTGAACCAGTTAATGTAATTACTAGTGCTCCAGAAAACCAATAAAGATTTAGGCTTTTTCAATCCAGATTTGAACGTTTAGCTCTTCATCAACAGTCGTAGGCTCAGCAGATACTTTTGCCTCAACAAATTCAAGTGCTAGAACTTCACTCTTAATTACTTCTAAGTTTGCAAAGATCGATGACTTAACTTGATCATCTGTGGAGTGATATTTCAAATTGATTCGATCTGATACTTCAAAACCAGAATTCTTTCGTGCTTCTTGAATCATTCTGATTACTTCACGTGAGATTCCCAGACTTCTTAATTCAGCTGAGATCTCTAAATCAAGGGCAATAGTTTCACCATCTTGACTCATCACAGACCAGCCTTCACGTGGAGTTTCGGTGATGATCACATCTTCAGCAGTAATTTCAAATTCTTGACCATCAACTTTGATCAAAGATTTGTTGGTTGTTCTTAATTCTTGAACTAATGCTGCTGCATCTGAGTTTGAGATTTCTTTGGCGATTAATTGAGTTTCCTTTGCGTAACGAGCCCCAAGGGTTCTAAAGTTTGCTTTCACAGCAACATTTACTAAGTCACCGGTCTCACTCAATGATTGCAAATCAAGAATGTTTAATTCTTCTGCTAATTGGTCTCTTAAATCTTGAGGAACTTTGTCCCAGTTCTTGGCTGAAACTAATGCTCTAGAAAGTGGTTGACGGTTCTTTACTTTTCCTTCGGCACGAGCACCACGACCAAGTTCTACTAGTCGTCTGATTAGTCCCATGTTTTCAATTAAGTCTGTTCTTATCTCTGATTTATTAACCTCTGGCCAATTGCCTAAATGAACAGATTGCAAAGAAGCATCAGTTGTGGTTCTAAACATGTCTTGCCACACACGCTCAGTTATAAATGGCACAAATGGAGACATGATTAAAGTGATTGTTCTTAAAGCTTCATGCAAAGTTGCAAGTGCTACAGGATCGCCATCCCAGAATCTTCTTCTGTTTCTTCTGACATACCAATTAGACATATCATCAACAACATCAGCAAGAACTCGTCCTGCTTTTTGGGTATCAAAGTTTTCTAAGGCGCTTGTTACTTGTAATACTGCATCATCAACCAAACTAAGTAGCCATTGATCAATTTCTGGTCTTTCTTTTCTAGCAATTACTTTGTCACCTGGTTTATATGTTGATAAACGGGTGTAAAGGGAAAGAAATGATGCGGTATTCCAATAGGTCAATAGAACTTTTCTCGTTACTTCTTGGATAGCAGCATGACCAACTCTGCGTGCTTGCCAAGGAGAACCTGAGGCCAACATGAACCAGCGCACAGAATCAGCACCGTGTTCATCCATTAACGCAATTGGTTCTAAAACATTTCCTAAATGTTTACTCATCTTGCGACCTTTTTCATCCAAGATGTGACCAAGTGTGACAACGTTTTTGTAAGAACTTTGATCAAAAACTAAAGTTCCAATAGCCATTAACGTGTAAAACCATCCACGGGTTTGATCAATTGCTTCGCAAATGAAATCAGCTGGGTAACTAGTTTTGAATAAGTCTTGGTTTTGTTGCGGATAATTAAGTTGGGCAAAAGGCATTGCTCCTGAGTCATACCAACAATCAATTACTTCTGGAACTCTTGTGGCAGTTTTTTTACATTCTGGACAAGAAATTGTGATGTCATCAACAAAGGGACGATGTGGATCAGTGTTAGTGACATCTTTGCCTGATAATTCACTTAATTCTTTTAATGATCCAACTGCTGTTTGATGTTTGTCTTCACAAATCCAAATAGGAAGGGGAGTACCCCAATATCTGTTTCTAGATAATGCCCAATCAATGTTGTTGTTTAGCCAATCGCCATATCGACCGTGCTTGATGGTGTTGGGAAACCAATTAGTCTTTTCATTTTCTCGTAATAGTGCATCTTTAATTTGAGTTGTTCTGATGTACCAAGAAGGTTGGGCGTAATACATCAACGGTGTGTGACAACGCCAGCAATGAGGATATTGATGTTCGTAAGCTAATTCTTTAAATAGAATTTCACGTTTCTTTAAATCTTTAACAATATCTTTGTCAGCTTTCTTAAAGAATTGTCCAGCAACAAGAGGAGTATGTGGTGCAAAGTGACCATCTGCTTGCACCGGGTTTACTACAGGTAAACCATATTTTCTACAAACCAGTAAGTCTTCGGCACCAAAAGCAGGGGATTGATGAACAATTCCTGTGCCATCTTCAGTTGTTACATAATCTGCCAAAACCACACTATGAAGTGCTGCTGGTGCATCATCTTCGAAAAGTGTTTTACCAAATGGTGGTTGGTAGTGAATCCCCTCTAACTCTTTTCCTTTAATAGTTTCTTTTATTGTTACTTCTTCACCTAATAGAGAAACTAATTCTTTGGCAATAACAAAGTGTTCATCTTCTACTTGAGCAATTAAGTAGTCAATTTTTGGACCAACTGCAGCAGCAGTATTACTAATGGTTGTCCAAGGAGTAGTGGTCCAAACCAAAAGGGAAAGATTTTTGTATTTCTTTGCTAATTCACCATCTAGAACAGGAAACTTAATATAGATAGATTGATCAGTTATGGTTTCATAACCTAGAGCTAATTCATGATCTGATAAACCTGTGCCACATCTTGGGCAATATGGGCTTACTCGATAGTCAGATACCAATAAACCTTTTTTGTGAATTTCCTTTAAAGACCACCAAACAGATTCAACATAACTTGGATTCATAGTCCAATAGGCTTTGTCAAAATCAACCCAATAACCCATGCGAGAAGTCATGGTGGTGAAATCACTTACATTTCTTAAAACAGATTCACGACATTTTGCATTGAACTCAGCAACGCCATATTTTTCAATATCGTTTTTACCGGTGAAACCTAATTCTTTTTCAACAGCTAATTCAACTGGTAATCCGTGACAATCCCAACCTGCAAAACGAGGAACGTAATAACCTTGCATCGCTTTAAATCTTGGAAATACGTCTTTGAAAACTCTTGCTTCAACGTGATGAGCACCTGGTTTGCCATTAGCTGTTGGGGGACCTTCATAGAAGACCCACGATTTTTTTGGATCTCTTTGGTTTAAGGATTTGTGGAAAATTTCTTCCTTTTCCCACATTTCTAATACTTCATGTTCCATTTCAGGAAGGTTGATTCGATTGGGTACCTCGCGATACACGATTAGAACACCTTCCTAACTTTGTTCAAGGTTAAATAAGAAAAAAACACGACTCTCGTAGTTTATGAGAACCCTCAGGAGCGTAGTGTTCACTAGGTGAAGAGTCGCACACATTTACAAGAATTAATGCTGAAGATTGCCATAGGCGTAATCGTTCTTGATTTAATAACCAAAGTCTTAGCTGTGCGATATCTGGAAAATCGTCCCAACGTTGTCTTGATTCCAGCAATATTGGGGGAAAATGCAGGTCCCTTGTTGCAATTTACATTCTTCAGAAATCCAGGTGCAGCATTTAGCTTGGGAAGTAGCACTACCTGGGTATTTACGATCTTGGCGTTTGTTATTGCCTTCTATATATATAGAACAGGTAAAAAAGTTGTCAGATTGAGTTGGGCCATATGTTTAGGGGCAATGCTGGGCGGAGCGATTGGAAATTTGATTGATCGCTTATTTAGATCCCCTGGAGTATTTAGAGGAGCCGTTGTTGATTTCATTCAGATTCCTTATTGGGCCATCTTTAATATTGCCGATATGGGTGTAAGTATTTCAGCAGTAGTAATTGCATTTATGGCTTTGTTTGGCAAAGACCCATATCAAAAGAGTGAAAAATAATGAGTGAATATTCTCTAGTCGTAGATGAAACCCAAGATGGTGCAAGACTTGATGCACTTCTTTCGGTAACTTTTGAAATATCTCGCACCAAAGTTGCATCCGATATTGATGCAGGTTCAGTTTTAGTAAATGACAAATTAGCTTTAAAATCTCACAGGGTAGCCACGGGAGATAAAGTTGTTTATAACCCAATTATCAAAGCTGCAATTAATCCTGCTGATCAAGTTGTAAATATTCCTATACTTTTTGCCGATGAAGATGTTGTTGTAATTGATAAACCAGTAGGAGTTGCAGTTCATGCAAGTCCAGGATGGGAAGGTCCAACTGTTACCGCATCAATTGCTGCTTTAGGACATCGAATTTCAACAAGTGGGGCACCAGAAAGACAAGGCATTGTGCATCGATTAGATGTTGGAACAAGTGGTGTCATGGTGGTAGCAAAAAGTGAATTAGCTTATGAAAGTTTAAAGGATCAATTTAGAGATAGAACTGTGAAAAAGATTTATCACGCATTAGTGCAAGGTCATCCCGATCCTTCTAAGGGAACAATTGATGCACCAATTGATAGACATCCCCAAGAAAATTACAAATATGCAGTAGTAAATGGGGGCAAAGACAGTGTCACTCATTATGAAACCATTGAAGCTTTTGCTGGAGCATCACTTTTAAAGATTGAATTAGAAACAGGTCGAACTCACCAAATTAGAGTTCACATGGCAGCAATCAAGCATCCTTGTGTTGGAGATTCGATGTATGGAGCAGATCCCAAGTTGGCTGGCAAACTCGAATTGCACCGCCAGTGGTTACACGCCACTCAGTTAACATTTCGTCACCCAAAGACAGGTCAAGATGTGACATTTAACTCCGCCTATCCTCAAGACCTCACGTTAAGTCTTACTCGCATCGCCGAGGCTTATCAGTAAAATTGTCAGAAGTAAGACATAAATTAGTAATACAAATCTTCCCCTTTGTATTCCAAAGTCGAAAGGACCTTTAGTTAGTCATGTCCGATCGCGACTCATTTGTTCA
>JBJOOK010000036.1:0-7920 GCA_046051325.1 Actinomycetota bacterium
CCCCAGGCGCTCTCTGCCCAAATGGCGCCAGAGATTACTGCAAAAGTCCAAATTGGAAAAGCAAACAAAACAACTTTGTATGAGAATTCATCAATTCTTTTGGCACTTGGAAGATTTTTTAGTTTTCCTTTAACTTTTAACAAATAAATAATGGATAAAGCAAAATTGATGGTAAATGCGCCGTATGAAATTATGGCTGAAGTTACGTGAATCAAAAGCCAAGTAGATTTCAACGCAGGAACAAGTGGACCACTTTCGGTGTAAAGAACAATTACTGCAAGGCCCAATAGTAAAATCACGGGAACAATAACAAAAATTCCTAACCAAGCAATATCTTTCTTAATTGAAATAACTAGAAAAGTAAATATGATCGCAACAGCAGAAGCTAAAGCAAATTCATACATATTTCCCCAAGGGGCTCTCTGGGCAGCAATGCCTCTAAGGAGTAATGCTGTTACTAGGAAAAGTCCTGTTAACCAAGTTAAGGAAAGAGCCACATTAGAAATTTTTGATTTCATTTTATTTTGAGTCAAAGCTATCGAGAATAGAACTAAATTGAAGGCGGCAAGAAATATTCCAAAATAAACAAATAAATTACTTAATGAATTAGTACTCATATCGATCTATCCCCCTTCTTACGTAATCCTTTAACTCCCAGGACTTCCAACAACTTTTCTAAATCTTTATTGACATCGTGATTAGTACTTTTTGCAAGTCCTGCTACTTCTATAACACTAGGTCCTTTTTGCACTCTTGGCATCAGCACCCAAATTCTTCTTCGTTGGATACCTAGACCGAAAAACATTCCCAGCATCGCAAAAATTGCACCGATTAAAGCTAAGAATCTGCCTGGTTCATAAGCAACCTGAAATGTTGCAAACTGCTCAATTGCTTGAAACTTAACTTCATAGCCTTGATCTGTGGTCCAACTTTCTCCAGGCTTTAATTCCTCTAACCCAAGCTCAGTCATCTTTGAAGTGTCTAATTTGTAAATACTCTGCGATTTTCCATCATTGACTCCCAGATCTCCTTGCCACAATGACATAAATATTTGTGGATTATCAAGGGCCGGGAAAGTAGATGTTGGACCATTTATTGGATCCACATTTGCAGTGGGCAGAAATCTTGCATTAATTCCTAGTTGAGGTGATTCATCAGCAATTTTAATTACACCAGTTGATGAAAAGTTTCCATCTTGTGGCAGAAAAACTACTGAATCAGAAAAAATGATTTCTTTCAAAGGATTCAAAACTTCAATTCTGGGGGCATAACCGTGTCCAGTTAAAAACACTTTTGTGCCATCAACATTAAAAGGTTTATTCACTAATATTTTTAAATCTTTTTCACCATCAATAGTTATATCTGCTTCAAATTTTCTAGGCGACCCCATTTGAACAACACTTCTTTCAAAATCAACCGTAAAATCATTTAAAGTAAAATAGAAGTTTGGCATACTTTTTATGTTGAATAATTTTCCTGCTCGAAAATCGTCATATTGCGTTAAAGTATTTGCAAAACCATTTCCTTCTTTAACAATCACAGTTCCTCGATAACTAAATAAGGCACCAAAAGCTAGGGCAATCGTTAACAGAATCAAACTTGCATGAAAAACTAAATTTCCTGCTTCTCTGGTGTAACCTTTCTCGGCAGTTAAACCATTTCCTTTTCTATTTATTTGCCAACCCATTTGTTTCAAGATCGTTTCAATTTTGTTGATATTTGTTTTTGGAATACTAATCTTTCGATATCCAGCAAATTTCTTTATTTCTATTGGAGGATTAGGAGGTTGTTCATTGAATGATTGCCAATAAACCTTAAGCCTTGGAATAACGCATCCAATTAACGAAATCATCAACAAAATATAAATAGCAGAAAACCAAAAAGAACCATAAACGTCAAACAGGCCTAAAGAATCAAAAATATCTGCAACTGCTGGATTATCGCTTTTCCAGTTATTTACTTTAAGTCCAACGTAGAAATCCCCAAAAGTTTAGGGGTGGAAGTGGTGTTTCAGTTCTTTGTTTAGCAGAAATTTGTTTTTTCATAAGACGGGTGTAAATCCTGAAATTAGTATTCTCATTTCAACAGTTACTTCAGACCAAAGTCCGGTTGCTAACAAGATTCCTATAAGTATTAGCAATATTCCACCAATTCTTAAAAACATTACTTGTCGCTTTCTTAACCAGCTCACAGAAGCAACTGCCTTTTCTAAGGCAAAAGTAATAAGCAAAAAGGGCAAACCTAAACCAAAACCATAAAAGGCAGAAAGTATTGCACCGCGTGAAACCGTTGCTTGATTAAATGCCAAAGTTTGAACAGCTGCCAATGTTGGACCAATGCAAGGTGTCCAGCCAATAGCAAATAGAGCACCTAATAAAGGAGCGCCCACTAAGCCTTGTTTAACTGGGGTGTGAAATCTATATTCACGCTTAAATAAGTTCCAAAAACCTAAGTAACTTATTCCTAATGCAATGACAAATAACCCCATAACTCTTTCAATAATTCTTCCGTACGAAATAAACCATCCACCAATACCTCCAAAAAACATTCCAATACAAACAAATACGAAAGTAAATCCTGCGATAAATAGCAAGGTGGCAATTAATGCTTTTGATTTTATGATTGATTTATTGGCATTCAATCCAAATCCAGTTATAAAAGAAAGATATCCAGGAACCAAAGGAAGTACGCAAGGAGATAAAAAGGAAATCAACCCTGCACTAAATGAAATCAATATTGCAATGAGGAGGGATCCTTGGGTAACAGTGTTCATTCGTCAACCAAACTAGAGATGAAACCTTGAATTAAAGCTCGCTCGATTGGTCCAAGTTGTCTTGCTGCAACTTTTCCATTTTTATCAACTAAAACTGTTGAAGGAATAGCATTTGCGGGCAACGTATCTTTAAATCCCAATAGTTTTACCCCATCGCGATCATAAATATTTGGATAGGTTATTCCAAAGTTAGTTATAAATTTTTCTGCTGAAACCTTAGAGTCTCTGATGTTGATTCCAATAAATTCCACGCCACTGACTTTGTTTTTTATATACAATTCTTGTAACTCTTTGGCTTCTTTTCGACAGGGTCCACACCATGATCCCCATACATTTAAAACTACTACCGTATTTTTATAGTTTTTTAAATCAATTTCTTTGCCATTAAAATCTAAAGCAATTAACTCAGGGGCTGATTTTCTATCCTCTACTTTGAGAAAGGTTGCAGTGCCATCACCTGAAATAAATCCCGCTTCACCAGAATTTTGAATTGAAGCGTTAGGTGTTGCACAAGCGGTAAGTAATAAACAACTTAAAACAAATATTAATTTACGCACCGGATATTTTGCTGGCATCTTTTAGCAAATCTGCTGAAGGTTCTTCGTACTTAACTTCTACTAATTTGTCGTCATCAAAAACAAAAGTTGTCACACTTGCCAAACTACATTGGCGCTTACGTGGATCATGTACAAATGATTTACCTTCAGCAGCAAGTCTTGCTACCCAAATTGGAAGTTGATGTGAAACCAATAAGGCTTCTTTACCTTTAGCAGCATCTCTTGCAGAAAAAATTGCAGTTCGCATTCTGTCTGCAACTTGTTTATATGGCTCTCCCCATGAAGGTCGAAATGGATTTCTTAAATGCCACCAATTTCTTGGATCATTTAATGCTCCATCTCCCACTGAAACTCTTTTGCCTTCAAAGACGTTCTCGGCTTCGATAATCAAACTATTTATTTCTGGTTTTAAATTATGCACACTGGCAGTAGGAGCTGCAGTTTGTTGTGCTCTTTCTAAAGGGGAAGAAACGATTAATGAAAGATTGCTGTTTTTAAAATGTTCTGCAGCACGATCTGCCATTTTTAAGCCGAGTTCAGATAACTTATATCCGGGCAATCTCCCGTAAAGAACTTTTTCAGGATTAAAAACTTCGCCATGTCTCATGACATGGACAAGAGTTTTAGTAGCCATCGGCTTTATTTCTTAATGTTTACGACGCATGGAACCGCGACGTTTGCTTGGACGCCAAACATTGTCACCGTTTTCAATTGCTGCCAGTCTTAAAGTTTCACCGTGTGCAGCAAGTGCATCAATCAAAATTGAAACATTTGGTGATTCTGCTTGTACATCAACTCTTAAACCATGTTCTTGCGCAGCTTGTGCAGTCTGTGGCCCAATTACTGCCACAACAGTTGAAGCATGAGGTTTACCAGCAATACCAACAAGATTTCTTACAGTGCTGGCAGAAGTAAATAACACTGCATCAAATCCACCACTTTTAATTAATTCTCTTGTGTGAGCAGGAGGAGGTGCAGCACGAACTGTTCTAAAGGCAACGATGTCTTCAACTTCCCAGCCTTTAGCTTGCATTCCTTCAACCAAAGTTTCAGTTGCAATATCTGCGCGAGGTAAGAAAACTCTATTTATTGGATCTAGTAATTGATCAAATTTTGGCCAAACTTCCAATAGTCCTTCAGAATTATGTTCATTTGTTGGGAACAAATCTGGTTTAACACCAAATTCAACAAGTGCATCAATTACTGGTTGACCAATGGCTGCAACCTTTAATCCAGCAAATGCTCTGGCATCCAAACCGTAATCAATAAATTTATCTCTCACAGCTCTTACTGCATTGGTACTTGTGAAGACCACCCATTGGAATCTTCCTGAAACTAAACCGTGAACAGCTCTTTCCATTTGTTGTGGAGTTCTTGGTGGCTCTACAGAAATTGTAGGAACCTCTACTGAAACTGCTCCATAAACTGCTAATAGTTTTTGAAAATCTTCAGCATCTTCTTTAGTTCTAGGAACTAGAACTTTCCAACCAAATAAGGATTTGTTTTCAAACCATTGGTATTTATCTCTGTTGTTAACAAGATCACCAATAACAATTACGCCTTGTCCTGATTGTCTGGCAGCTTTTGCAACCACGGGAATGTTTTCCAGGGTTGAAACAATTGTTCTTTGGTCAGTTGTACTGCCATCTCTTGTGACAGAAATTGGAGTTGTGGCATCTCGCCCGCGAGCAATCAATGCACTTGCAATTGCTGGAGCTTTATCGGCAGCGTTAATTACCACGATTGGAATTGTTGGATCTAAATGCAATGACCAATCAATTGGTTCTGAACCATTAAGAATGTGAACTTCTTTTCCTTTATTGGCAAATAGTGACATTCCTGCATGAGTTGGTACTGCAGTAATTGGGGAAACTCCCGGAACATATTCAAATTCGATTTTTGATTTAGCAAGGGTAGAAACTTCCACAGCCAAGTTATCTTCAACAACTGGATCTCCTGCACAAAGTCTGACAACAGCTGCACCTTCTTTAGCTGCATCAATTGCTAAACGAGCTCTAACAGCTGGAGCCATTGGTACGCCATCTTCATCCACTGCGGCCACAACATCTGCAGTTTCATTTGCATGGGCATTTGCAATGTCCATAGTGTTTACATCAGCAATGATTAATTCGGCTTGTTTAATTGCATTAATGCCGCGAAGCGTTATTAATTGTGGATCTCCTGGTCCTGCGGCAACATAAATTACCGGCAGCACAATAATCTTTTTCTTAGTCAAGTAATTACCTTTCGTTTCTATACAGCTTTGCGTTGTTCGTGGAATGCCAAAATTTGTAGTTCTGATGCCAAGTCAACTTTTCTGACATCTACTCCTTCAGGAACACTTAAATGAACTGGTGCAAAATTTAAGATGCTTCTGATTCCTGCTTTTACTAAACGATCACTTACAACTTGAGCACTTTCTGCAGGAGTTGCCACTACTCCTAAACGAGCACTTGTTTCTTTGATTACATCTTCTAAATCACTTAATGCATGAACTAGTAATTCAACAGTTTTTCCTTCGGCACCACATTTAACTTTTGTGCCAATTAATGTTTGATCGGCATCAACTAATGCCACAACGCGAAATCCGCGTGAACCAAATCCGCCGTAATGAGCAAGGGCTCTTCCAAGATTTCCCACTCCCACAATTACTACTGACCAATCGTGATTAAGTCCCATTTCACGAGAAATTTGGTAGCGCAAGAATTCAACTTCATAACCAACACCACGAGTTCCATATGAACCTAAGTGAGATAAATCTTTTCGAAGCATGGCACTGGAAACTCCAGTTAATGCTGCTAATTCTTCAGAGGAAACTCTTACTTGTGCAGCATCTGCTAATTGGCTTAAAGCTCTGTAATAAGCAGGAAGTCTTGAAACTGTAGCTTCAGAAATTTTGGGTGAATTACCATCTTTTGATGATGATGAGACTTTTGATGGCATATATCCAAAGGTACACATTTGTGCAAAAAAGCACAAATCCTCTCACAAATCAAAGACCTTTAACTAAGTGCTTTGCGTAATCTTTCTGGATCTACTCGCCAATAGTCATGGCGTTTGCCGTCAACAAAAATGACGGGGATTTCTTCCCCGTATTGATGCATTAATTCAGGATTGTTTTGGATTTCTTCAACTTCATAACCGATCTTTAATTCACTAGTTACTTGGGCAACGATTTTGATGGCATCTTCACATAGGTGACAGCCTGGTTTGGAGAGAACTTTTACTCTTTTAGAGATTTAAATCAGAACCTTAAAAATGGGGAAAGCTGGCTGAGGGGAAATCAGCCAGCCTCTACGAATGATTCGCGCAAGTAGTCAGAAACTGCTGCTTCTGGAACTCGAAACGATCTACCAACGCGCACTGCTGGCATGGTGCCTGAGTGGACTAGTCGGTAAACAGTCATCTTGGATACTCGCATTGATGAGGCAACTTCTGCCACGGTCAAGAATCTAACTTCGCCTAAAGGTCTATCTGGGCTTGTCGCCATTTCTTGCCTCTTTCTGTCACGCTTTAAGACCTTCCCTAAGTCTTAAGTGGCGTGTGGTGCCACGGTAATAGATGACTACTGGGTAGCACAAGAGAGGAGGGGGGCTATTTAAGAGAACCAGACATGCTAGTGGGGTTTAGAAAAATGATGTTACAGAAGTGATTTAGAGGTTTTTAAATGAAACGATCTGCAGGATGTGGATTTAGCGACAATAATATTTCTTTTGCTTTTCTTCCTGGTAATTTTTTAATTGTTTTTAACAAAGCAACACGATTATCGCAATGTTCTTTCAAAACTGCGTAAGCTTTTTTACCAATTAATTCAACTAATGTGTCTTTTTCACTTACATAAACTGGTTCGGTTGCAGTGTGTGCATCGGTATCTGATGAACAATACCAATCCATGGTATGCCCACCGTCTCCCCAATTTTTTCTTTTGTATTCTTCAATAACAATTACTTGATAATCTGTTTCATCTTCAAATTCTCTTGTTTCATAACTTCTTCTGATTGGTAATTGCCAGCAAACATCTGGCTTTGCTTCTAATGGTTTGGCACCTTTGACCATTGCAAGCTTATGTAATGCACAACCTTGTCCGCCAGCAAACTCTGGTGAGTTCATAAATATGCAAGCTCCATCAACAACTCTTGTTTTTTCAATACCGTCTTCTTTTTCAGTCCAACCTTTTTTAGAATTTGCGTGTTCTTGCTTTTCCCAAATATCTGGAGTTAATTTCTTAACCCATTTTGCAACTCTTTTTTTATCTGCTGCTTCAGTGAAATGTGCACCGTGAATACAGCAACCATCATTTGGATTTGTTTTCTCAACACCTTTACAACCTCGACCAAAAATACATTCCCAATTTGAAGTTAGCCAAGTTAAATCAGCTTTTATCAAGGTTCCCGCAGCATCTGGATCAATAAATTCAAGCCAGGTACGAGGCGTCTCTTTTAAGATTTCGGTCATAAGCCTGAGCCTACTTGGGCAGTTTCTCTCATACGCAAAGTAGTCTTGTTCAATAAGTCACACTAAATAGAAAGAAATAAACGTGAAAATTGGCATTGTTGGCACCGGCAATATGGGTGAAGCCATATTGAAAGG
>JBJOOK010000037.1:0-6076 GCA_046051325.1 Actinomycetota bacterium
AATCTACTGCGCGTGACTGGAGCGTCTGACATTGTTGACGCCTCCCAGGAATTTCTTCAACTGTTGGCTCTTTAGTTTAGCAATGATTAAAAAGCTAATTAAAACTACTTAAGATTTCTTTCTTTTTGAGCGCGTAAAGCGTTTAGGTTGTGTTCTTGGTCCTGCTGGTAAGACCTGATTGGCCAAACCTGTGTCACCCGAGATTTTAATTGCCTCAGGCCCAACTGTGCCAGCATTTGCTCGGCGGGCATGAACTCTTCTACTCAAAGCTTGAATTTCAGGTTGACGTTCTTTTAACTGAACCAAAAATGGTGTGGCAATAAAGATTGAAGAATAAGTTCCAGCAGCAATACCTACGAATAGAGCTAATGCTAAATCTTTAAGTGTTCCTGCTTGTAGAATTCCAACTCCCACAATCAAAATTGCAGCAACTGGCAAAAGAGCCACGATGGAAGTGTTAATTGATCTGATTAATGTCTGGTTTAAAGCAAGGTTTGCAGATTCGCGATAGTTCAATCTTGATTGAGCAATAATTCCTCGGGAGTTTTCTTTTACTTTGTCAAAAACCACAACAGTGTCATAAAGGGAATATCCCAAAATTGTTAATATTCCAATCACAGTTGCTGGTGTTACTTCAAAACCAGTTATGGCATAAACCCCAATTGTGATCAATAAATCATGGAGTAGAGCAACAATTGCAGCTGCTGCCATTCTTAATTCAAAGTAAACAGTTAGAAAGAGAATTACTAACAAGAGAAAAACGCCTAAACCAATTAAGGCTTGACGAGTAATGTCTGCTCCCCATGAAGGACCAACAGATTGAGTAGTGATTAAGGCTGGATCAACTTTAAAATCGGCAGCAATTTTGCTTGTGAAACTTTCAATCTCTGCTTGCTCTAATGGTGGAGTTTGAATTTCTAAACGCTCATTGCCAACTGCAATAATTACTGAAGTTGGAACTCCTGCTGCTTTAACAATATTTCGTGCATCTTCCACACTAACTGTGCTTGGCACATTAAATTTAGCTCCACCTTTGAATTCAATTCCTAGATTTAGTCCGCGACCAAACAGCCCAAATGCGGCAATGGCAATAATTATTAGTGAAACCACATACCAAAGTTTTCTTTTGCCAACAAAATCTACAGAAGTTTCACCTGTGTAGAGACGGTTTCCTACTTCATTAAACTTCATTTGTTCTCACTTTCAGTCAAAATTGTGCTGCCAGCAGTTAAACGTTTTCGAGAAACTCCAGTCAAAATGCCACCTTTTTCTGCCCATTTTGATTTACCAAAATATGTAACAAGAGGATGGGTGAACCAGAAAGCCACAAGCACGTCAATAACTGTGGTGAGACCTAATGTAAATGCAAAACCACGCACACTGCCCACACTTAGGGCATAAAGCACAATTGCTGCTAAGAGGGAAACAAAATCTGCGGCCAACAAAGTTCTTCTAGCTCTTGTCCAACCTAATTCTGTAGCCACTCGAAGTGTTTTACCGTCTCGAATTTCATCTCGAATTCGTTCAAAGTAAACAACGAAGGAATCTGCAGTAATACCAATTGCCACGATTGCTCCAGCAATACCTGCCAAAGTTAACGTAAATCCAATAGTTCTTCCCAAACCAATAATGAACAGCCAAGTGAAAAATGCTGCTAAGACAAGACTGAATACTGCCACAAAACCAAGTGCTCGGTAGTAAAGAAGTAAGTAGATAACAACTAGACCTAAACCAATTGCTCCTGCTAATAATCCAGCAGACAACTGATCTTGACCAAGTGTTGGACTTATAGAGGTTGATTCAGCAATATTTAATGTCACAGGAAGTGCGCCATAGCGAAGCACTTGCGCAAGTTGTTTGGCTTCATCAGCTTTGAAAGATCCTTCAATTTGAGCTTTTCCACCCAAAATTGGTTCTGAGAAAAAGGGAGCAGAAGTTACTAATCCATCAAGCACGATTCCAAAACGATTTTGTGGAGAAGGCAATTTACTTAAACTAATTGATGCTTCAGAAAGTTTTGTGGCACCCGCTGAATCAAAATCTAATGTGACCATCCAGCCGCCAGCGCCTTGTTGAGGCAATGTGGCTTGAGAATCAGAAACTTGATCTCCTGTAATAAATGCAGGAGCTAGAACAAACTTTTCAAATCCATCTTTAGAACAGGTAAGCATATATTTTGTTGGATCATCTGCTCTTCCCCCTTGTAATAATCCAGGAGCTAAACAGTTAAGAGATAAATACTGCTCATAAAGTTCTTCAGAAGTTGCAGCTTGTATTGGCAATTCAGTTGGTTGAGGTGCTGGGGTTACTGATGGACTTGGGCTTGGATTTGCTATTTCAATTCCAGTCCCAGCTGCTAATACGGCTCTAAAATCAAGTCTTGCAGTTTGTTTCAAAAGATTTGTTATTCCTTCAGGATTAACTCCTGGGACAGTTACGACAATGGCTGCGTTAGCGCCACTTCCTTGCACTGTTACTTCTGCTTCTGCAACACCAAATCCGTTTACTCGTTGACGAATAATTTCAACTGTTTGATTAATTTGATCTTGAGTTAAAACACCTTCTGCTCCTGGTGCTAATTCGGGAGTCAAAATAACTTGGGTACCACCACGCAAATCAAGACCAAGTCTTGCTTCATGAGAAGCTCCTGGCCAATATGTCCACAAAATTGTTGAAGCTAAAACAAGGATCAATAAAATTAGTGATCTGCCTGGACGGGAACGATTAGCAGCAGACACTTTTTGATAACTCCTAGGAAAGTTTTAGAAAATTTCGGGTCAAAAAACTGTTCTTATTTAGTATTCCGTATGGTCAGATTATCTGGCCCGAGAGGTCTTATTTATTCGGTAATATCCAAGACTTGTTGAGCAGGAACACTTTTACCCAACAATTGATAGGCAGAAGGTGTGGCAATTCGACCTCGAGCAGATCTTGCTAAATAACCAATTCGCACCAAAAACGGTTCACACATATCTTCAACAGTTTCAGGTTCTTCTCCAACTGCCACAGCTAATGTGGAAAGACCAACTGGTCCTCCCCCAAATTTATTAATTAATGCATCAAGAATTGCTCTATCTATTCGATCAAGTCCTCGATCATCAATTTCAAAAAGCGCTAATGCTTTTTTAGCAACATCAATATCTACTTTTCCAGAAGTATGAACTTGTGCATAATCTCTAACTCTTCTTAATAGTCTGTTCGCAATTCTTGGTGTTCCGCGAGATCTTTTACTGATTTCAACTGCTGCATCTTGTGTTATTTCAACTTTCAATAAACCTGCAGATCTGTGCACAATTTGTTCTAATTCATCTGCTTCATAGAAATCAAGGTGCGCAGTAAATCCAAAACGATCACGTAGAGGACTTGGTAATAAACCTGCTCTAGTTGTTGCTCCAATTAAGGTGAATGATGGCAAATCTAAACCAATTGCGTTTGCTCCAACTCCCTTACCAACTACAACATCTACTCGGTAATCTTCCATTGCTAAATAAAGCATTTCTTCTGCTGGTCTTGCTAATCGATGAATTTCATCGATAAATAAAATCTCACCAGGGGTTAAGGAACTTAAAACTGCTGCTAAATCTCCTGCGTGCTGAATGGCTGGACCAGAAGTAACTCTGATTGGTGCACCTAATTCTGAAGCAACAATCGTTGCCAATGTGGTTTTACCTAATCCAGGAGGTCCTGAAAGTAAAACATGATCTGCTGAATTTCCTCTTTGCAAAGCTGCTCTTAAAATTAAATCTAATTGCTCTCTTACTCGATGTTGACCCACAAATTCAGCTAAAGTTTTTGGTCTAAGAGCACCTTCAACTTGGCGATCTTCTTCACTTACTTGTAAGCGAATAATTTCTAAACCAATATCTGAGGTTGTTTCATCATCTATGTTCATCGATTTTTACTCAATATTTTTAAAGCTGAACGAAGTGAATCAGAAAGATCGGCTTCATTTTCAGGGTTTTCAACTTGTTCAGCAGCAGTTGACGCATCTTTTCTATTCCAACCAAGTCCAACAAGAGCGGTGATGAGAGATTCTCTCCAAGATGAGTTAGATAAATTCTTTGGTGAACCGATTTTGTCACCTAACTCTAAAATTAATCTTTGGGCGCCTTTTTTACCAATTCCAGGAACTGAAGTTAACGATCCAACATCAGAATTAGCAATTGCATTACTTAGTTTTTGTTCACCCATAACTGAAATCAAATTAAGTGCCATACGTGGACCAACACCAGAAACTGTTTGCAAAAGTAGAAACATTTCTTTTTCATTAGTGTCTGCAAAACCATAAAGTGTCATGTGATCTTCTCTAACAACCATGACTGTTGGAACTTGTACTTGGTCTCCAACTTTTTTACCCTTTAAAGCGTTGGCAGAAGTCAATAAATTCATGCCTACTCCGCCAACATCAACCACAGCACCTAATGCTGAAATTTCAGTTAGCGTTCCTTTAACAAAGGCAATCACGAAACTGCTCTCTTTCTAATTTTTTCGTCTGCTCCACCACGCCACAAATGGCATATTGCTAATGCAACAGCATCAGAGGCATCTGCTGGTTCAGGTGGCGAGGAGAGTCCGCAAATTTTTGCAATCATTCGACCAATTTGGCGCTTATCAGCTTTTCCAGAACCTGTAACGGATGCTTTAACTTGAGTTGGAGTGTAGGTAAATACTTGGCAGCCACTTCTTGCACCATTGACCATAGCTAATCCTGCAGCTTGGGCTGTTCCCATTACTGACTTCAAATTATGTTGACTAAAAACTTGTTCTACCGCAACCACATCTGGTTTGTATTCTTTGATGATTTCTTTTAATGCATTATCAAGTTGCAAAAGACGATCAGCTAAAGCATCGGTAGCTGGAGTTCTAAAGACCATTACAGATTTGAGGATTACTTTTCTACCTGGAGCTTCATCAACAATTGCTAAACCACACCTTGTTAAACCAGGATCAACACCTAAAACTCTCATATAAAGAATGTGACCCTTCAATTATTATTTAATTAATATTACCCAACTTGTGCCATAACTTCATCTGAAACATCAAAATTTGCCCAAACTGTTTGAACGTCATCCAAGTCTTCCAAAGACTCAATTAAGTTAAAAATCTTTTTGGCTGCCTCAGCATCCAATTCCACGCTTACTGATGGAACAAATGAAGTATCTGCAGAGTCATAGTCGATTTTGGCATTTTGCAGCGCTGTTCTTACTTGTACAAGATCATTTGGTTCACTTATCACTTCAAAAGATTCACCTAAGTCATTTACTTCTTCTGCTCCTGCATCAAGCACAGCAGATAACACATCATCTTCAGTTAGGGAACCAATTTTTGAAACAAGTACAAGACCTTTACGAGAAAACATGTAAGAGACAGAACCAGGATCGGCCATATTGCCATCGTTTCTAGTCATTACTAAACGAACATCTCCTGCTGCTCTATTTCTGTTATCGGTTAAGCATTCAATTAAAACTGCTACCCCATTTGGGCCATAACCTTCATACATAATTGTTTGATAATCAGCTGCACCTTCTTCGGTACCACTACCTCTTTTTAAGGCTCTATCAATATTGTCATTTGGCACAGAATTCTTTTTTGCTTTTTGAATTGCATCAAAAAGTGCAGGGTTTCCTTCAACATCTGGCCCACCAAGTCTTGCGGCAACTTCAATTTTTTTAACTAACTTTGCAAATAATTTGGCGCGACGAGAATCAATAACAGCTTTCTTATGTTTGGTCGTTGCCCATTTACTATGCCCTGACATTTTTAATCCCTTTTATGAATTCACACTTGAAACTGATTTTGCCATCTGTACAAAATACTCATGAACTCGGTTGTCGTTTGTTAGTTCTGGATGAAAAGCTGTGGCTAAAAGGGTTCCTTGTCTAACCATAACTGGGTGATCTTCATTGTTTTCAGTTTTATAAGTAGCCAAAACCTCAACAGAGCTTCCTACTCTTTCAACCCAAGGAGCCCGAATAAAAACAGCTCTAAAACTTTCTTTGAAGTCTTTAATTGCTAAATCTGTTTCAAAAGAATCAACTTGGCGACCAAAAGCATTTCTTCTAACAGTTATATCAAT
>JBJOOK010000038.1:0-5941 GCA_046051325.1 Actinomycetota bacterium
AGGAGAGTAAATGTTATTAGCAATTGATGTTGGCAATACCAACACAGTCTTAGGTCTTTATGACAATGAAAAACTCATTCAACATTGGCGAACAAAAACAGATGCCAATTCAACAGCTGATGAATTGATTTTAACTTTTAATGGATTATTAAAAGATCAACCCAAAGTCACAGGAATTTCTCTTTGTTCAACCGTTCCTTCAGTTTTACGAGAAATGCGTTGGATGTTAGAAAGATATTTCCCAGATACAAAAACTGTGATCATTGAACCTGGAACAAAAACAGGTGTGCCAATAATTACTGATAACCCTAAAGAAGTTGGTGCTGATCGAATTGCAAATTCTTTAGCAGTCTTTGAAAGACATGGTGGTCCTTCTGTAGTTGTTGATTTTGGAACTTCAACAAACTTTGATGTGGTCAGCGAGAAGGGTGAGTTCCTGGGTGGAGCACTTGCTCCAGGAATTGAGATTTCATTGGATGCATTAGCTAATCGAGCTGCGCAATTAAGAAAAGTTGAATTTGTTAAACCAAGAAGCGTGATAGGAAAAAATACCGTTGAGGCTTTGCAATCTGGTGCTCTTTATGGATTTGCCGGTCAAGTTGATGGAATTTTGCAAAGAATTATTGCTGAAATTGGTCCAGTAAAAGCAGTTGTTGCAACTGGTGGTCTTGCTCCGTTAGTTGTTGAAGAATCCAGCACTATTACTCATCACGAACCAGACTTGACCTTGGAAGGCTTACGGTTAGTTTTCGAAAAGAACAAGTAGTCTAGTTTTCTATGAGTAACGATGCCATTGACGATTTAAACGAACAAGAACAAATCCGTCGAGAAAAACTGGCCAGGATTCAAGCCCAAGGCATTGATCCATTTCCTGTTGGCTTTAAACCTGATCACACTCTTTTAGAAGTTAGAAATGAAAACAAAGATTTAGCACCAGAAGCAAAGACTGGAAAAATTGTTTCCATTGCCGGTCGAGTAATGCTTAATCGAATTGCAGGAAAATTAATATTTGCAACTTTAAGAGATGGATCTGGGGATCTTCAAGTAATGATTGCAGCAGATGCTGTTGGTGAAGAATCAATTGAGATGTGGAAAGAAAATGTTGATTTAGGTGATCATGTTGGATTAACTGGTGAAGTTGTCACAACCAAACGTGGCGAACTTTCTGTTAAAGCAAGTAAATGGCTAATAACCGGTAAATCTTTAAAACCACTACCTGACAAACATCATGGATTAAACGATCCTGAACAAAGAGTAAGAATGCGTTACGTAGATTTAATCGTTAGACCAGAAGCAAGAGAAATGCTTCACGTTAGATCAAAGGTAGTTTCAAGTATTAGAAAATCTTTAACTGACCGAGGTTTTGTTGAAGTAGAAACCCCAATGTTGCAAGTACTTCACGGTGGAGCAAATGCTCGTCCATTTAAAACTCATATCAATGCTTATGACATGGAATTGTTTTTACGAATTGCACCAGAGCTTTATTTAAAACGACTTCTTGTAGGTGGAGTAGATAAAGTTTTTGAAATTAATAGAAACTTTAGAAATGAAGGTGCAGACTCTTCACATAATCCAGAATTCACCATGCTTGAGATGTATCAGGCATATGGCGACTATGACGTAATGCGCGAATTAACTCAACAGTTAATTCAAGAGGCAGCAAAAAATGTTTATGGCAAAGAAATAGTTAGACATTGGGATGATGAAGGAAATCACACCGAACATGACATTAGTGGCGCATGGCCGGTTGTAAAAGTTTATGACGGATTAACAAAAGCAACTGGTGAAACAATTAATGCCGACACTGATGAAAAAACTTTAAGAAACCTGTGCGATAAATTAAAAATTTCTCATGATCCTAAATGGACCAGAGGTCAAGTTGTTCTAGAACTTTACGAACACCTATTGGAAGACAAAACAGTTCTTCCTACTTTCTATACAGATTTTCCAACCGATGTTGCTCCCTTAACTAGACAACACCGCGAAGACAACAGAGTTGCTGAGCGTTGGGACCTAGTTGCTTTTGGTGCAGAAATTGGTACTGCATACACCGAATTAAATGATCCAATTGAGCAACGAAAGAGATTAACTGAACAAGCACAACTTGCTGCAGGTGGCGATGTGGAAGCTATGCAAATAGATGAAGATTTCTTAAGAGCTCTTGAATACGGAATGCCACCAGCTGGTGGTCAAGGTATGGGAATTGATCGAGTTTTAATGATGCTAACTGGTAGAGGTATTAGAGAAACTGTTTTATTCCCTCTAGTTAAACCACAATAAAATGTCTGCAATTACAATTCGTCCTGCTAAAACAACTGATGTTTTAACCATAAGAAAACTTGTTGATACCTATGCACCAGATCGAAGATTGCTATCTAAAGCAACAGTTACTTTGTATGAAGCAGTTCCTGACTTTTTAGTGATTGAAAACAATGGACAAGTAATTGGTGCTGGAGCAATTCACGTTTTATGGGAAGACTTAGCAGAAGTTAGAACAGTGGCGGTATTTCCTGAATTTAAAGATAAAGGAATTGGTTCTCAACTTTTAGAGGCTTTATTAAAACGTGCAAAAGAATTAGGTGTGAAAAGAGTTTTTTGTTTAACATTTGAAACAAAATTTTTTGCCAAACATGGTTTCACAGAAATTGAAGGCACTCCTGTTGAGCCAGAGATTTACCAACAACTTTTACAGTCATATGACGTTGGTGTGGCAGAGTTTTTGGATTTGGACAAAGTCAAACCAAACACTTTGGGTAACACCCGAATGATCAAACACCTGTAATTCAAGCTATTTCTATTCACCCCTAAGTCTTGTTACTCATGGGGTAAATGAATACCACTTATAGGGATGTTTCCCCATCTTTTAGGTTGAATTTGCTTAATAAATCCAGAGACGTACTATAGATATATAAGGAAAAGTTAATTTCCCTAAAGTTGATGCAAGGAGGCTTAAGTTATGTTCGAGAGATTTACTGATCGAGCAAGACGCGTAGTAGTTCTTGCGCAAGAAGAAGCCCGCATGCTCAACCACAATTACATTGGTACTGAACACATTCTTTTAGGTTTAATTCATGAAGGTGAAGGCGTTGCCGCTAAATCACTTGAATCATTAGGTGTTTCTCTTGAATCTGTTAGATCACAAGTTGAAGAAATAATTGGCCAAGGCCAACAAGCACCATCAGGACATATTCCCTTTACTCCACGTGCTAAAAAAGTTTTGGAATTATCTTTAAGAGAAGCTTTGCAATTGGGTCACAACTACATTGGTACAGAACACATTTTGCTTGGACTTATTCGCGAAGGCGAAGGAGTTGCAGCTCAAGTTCTAGTAAAACTTGGCGCAGATTTGAATCGTGTTCGCCAACAAGTAATTCAATTGCTTTCTGGCTACCAAGGCAAAGAACCATTAACCTCTGGTGCGCCAAGTGAAGGAACTCCATCAACTTCCTTAGTACTTGATCAATTTGGCAGAAACTTAACTCAAGCAGCTCGCGATGGAAAACTTGATCCAGTAATTGGTCGAGAAAAAGAAATTGAAAGAGTAATGCAAGTACTTTCTCGTCGTACCAAAAATAATCCAGTCTTAATTGGTGAACCAGGTGTTGGTAAAACTGCAGTAGTAGAAGGCCTTGCTCAAAAAATTGTTAAGGGCGATATTCCAGAAACTTTGAAAGACAAACAGCTATACACACTTGATTTAGGATCATTGGTTGCTGGATCTAGATACCGTGGTGATTTTGAAGAAAGATTGAAAAAAGTATTGAAAGAAATTCGCACTCGCGGCGACATCATTTTGTTTATTGACGAAATACATACTTTAGTAGGCGCAGGTGCTGCAGAAGGTGCAATTGATGCTGCATCAATCTTAAAACCAATGCTTGCTCGCGGTGAACTACAAACAATTGGTGCTACAACTTTGGATGAATACCGCAAATATGTAGAAAAAGATGCTGCATTAGAACGAAGATTTCAACCAATTCAAGTACAAGAACCTTCAGTTGCTCACGCCATTGAAATCTTAAAAGGTTTAAGAGATCGCTACGAATCACATCACAAAGTAACTATTACTGATTCTGCCCTTGTTTCTGCAGCTACCTTGGCTGATCGATACATAAATGATCGTCAATTACCAGATAAAGCTATTGATTTGATTGATGAAGCTGGTGCTCGTCTACGCATTAACAGAATGACAGCTCCTCCTGATTTAAGAGAATTTGATAACAAAATTGCTGATGTAAGAAAAGAAAAAGAATCAGCTATTGATGCTCAAGATTTTGAAAAAGCAGCATCCTTAAGAGATAAAGAAAAGACTTTAATTTCTGAGAAGAATGAACGTGAACGTGAATGGAAAGCAGGCGACTTAGACGTTGTTGCTGAAGTTGACGAAGATTTAATTGCTGAAGTTCTAGCCATGTCAACAGGTGTTCCTGTGGCAAAACTAACTGAAGCTGAATCAAAGAGATTGCTTCGTATGGAAGAAGAGCTTCACAAACGCGTTATTGGTCAAGAAGATGCCATCAAAGCGTTATCTAAATCAATTAGAAGAACTCGTGCTGGTCTAAAAGATCCAAAAAGACCAGGTGGTTCATTTATATTTGCAGGACCTTCTGGTGTTGGTAAAACTGAACTTTCCAAAACTTTGGCCCAATTCTTATTCGGTGATGAAAACGCGCTGATTATGTTGGATATGTCTGAGTATTCAGAACGTCACACTGTTTCTAGATTATTTGGTTCACCTCCAGGATATGTCGGTTACGAAGAAGGCGGACAGTTAACTGAAAAAGTTCGTCGCAAACCATTCTCTGTAGTGCTTTTTGACGAAGTTGAAAAAGCTCATCCAGATATTTTCAACTCACTATTACAAATCTTGGAAGACGGTAAATTAACTGACTCTCAAGGTCGCATGGTTGATTTCAAAAACACTGTAATCATCATGACCACAAACCTTGGAAGTCGCGATATTTCTAAAGGTGTAGGCCTGGGCTTCTCCATGGGTGATGATGTTGAAGGTAACTATGACCGTATGAAATTAAAGGTTAACGAAGAACTTAAACAACATTTCCGTCCAGAGTTCTTAAACAGACTTGATGATGTAATTGTGTTCCATCAATTGACTCGTCCAGAAATCTTACAAATTGTTGAACTTATGATTACTTCTCTTGATGACAGACTTAAAGATAAAGACATGGGTCTGATTTTGACTGATCAGGCTAAAGAATTGCTTGTTGATAAGGGTTATGACCAATCATTGGGTGCAAGACCAATGAGAAGAACAATTCAGCGAGAAATTGAAGATGTATTGAGTGAAAAGATTTTATTTGGTGAATTAACTGCCGGAAATCTTGTTGTAGTAGGAGTTGAAGGCGAAGCTGCTAATGCTGACAAGAAAACTGCTGACACCAGAGTATTTACTTTCACTGGAGAAGTTAAACAAGCACTGCCAGATGCTCCACCTGTAAATAGTGCTGCTGAATAATTAGTTCTTACTAATTTCTTCTGCTCTTTTAATTGCTGCACCTAATGCATTTTGCCAAATACTTTTTAAATCTTTACTTTCTAAGAATTCAATAGCAGCTTGAGTTGTTCCTTTTGGTGAAGTAACTTTTCTTCTTAATTCAACAACATCATCATCTGAATTTTCAAATAAAGCACTAGATCCAACAAAAGTATTTTCAACTAAAACTTGCGCAACATCTCTAGATAATCCATGAGACACAGCAGCTTCAATTAATAATTCTGTTACGTAAAAGTAATAGGCAGGACCAGAACCAGATGCTGCAGCAACAACATCAATTTGGTCTTCGTTGACTACTACAACTTGGCCAACAGCTTCTAAAAGATCTTTAGCAATTGTTAATTGTGCATCGGTAGCAAATTCACCTTTTGATATTCCAGTTACACCTTTGCCAACTAGAGCTGGGGTATTTGGCATGGCTCTAAC
>JBJOOK010000039.1:0-7291 GCA_046051325.1 Actinomycetota bacterium
AGTAGTACAGCTAGACCAAGACGGCGCCGCCTCAAAACGGCGCCGCACAAAAAGTGAACTTAAATTAAATCTAATTGATGCCACCATTACCCAATTGCCAGTTGCAGAAGAAAAAAATAAAGAAATCGAAGCAGCAGATGCTGCTAAACAAGTTTTGTTAAGAAGACTTTCTCATGCCCCTAGAACTAGAAAAGAATTAGCTAAAGATTTAAAAGATAAAGATATTTCTGATGAGGTGGCAAATGTTGCCTTGGATAGATTTGAAGAAGTGGGCTTAATTAATGATCAAGCACTAGCTTCAAATTATGTTTCCAGCCAACATGAACGAAAAGGTTTAGGTAAAAACGCGCTTCGTCAACAATTGCGCGCCAAAGGTGTATCGGACGATGTGGCACTAGAAGCAATTTCACAAATTAGTGATGATCAAGAATTCCAAGCTGCATTTGCCCTTGCTTGCAAGAAAATTAGATCTTTGCAGAAAGATGACGCCAAAACCCAATTGCGAAAAATTGTGGGCGTTTTAGCACGAAAAGGATATTCCTCAAATTTAGCTTTTAGAGTCGCAAAAGAAGTAATAACTGATCTTCCAGATGGACTTCCTCTAGAGATTTAGAACTTTTCAGACATTTTTATGTCATACCCCGAGGTTAGTGTTATAACTAATAACCAACTCAAGCAAATGTGAGTTTTGATGGCGATGTTTCCTGCCCAGCAGATTTTCCCATTAAATATGGGGAATCAAATGCCGATGGCAGTTATAAAACAGTTTGTCATACTGACACCTATCACCAAGCAAATCTAATCGGTGGAGATGTTTTCCAAAATTATGTCAACTCTGGTGGAACCTTAGATATTTCTCAAGCAATTACTCAATATCGCCAAGAACAACAAAGCATTAGTGATAAAAGAACAAATGCAGAAGCTCAAGCGCTTGCTGAAGCTAATGCCAATCCAGGACAAGAAGTTTGTAAAACTTGGTCCTACACCAGTACTTTTAATGGTTCAGGTGGCGGAGGAACTTGTGTAACTATTCCTTTAGCTGCCAGAGCTATTGATAACACTGTGGCGGCAAATAAAATTGCCGAGATTAGAGCTCAACTTGAAGCAGATCCACAATATGCCACTCTTCGCTATGGCGTTGGTAATCAAACTTTTGATTACACACCAGCAGAACGAGCTGCTTTGCTTGATCAATGGGCTGCCAATATGGCAGGAAATGAATTAGCAAAAATAGCAGCAAGCAAAAAAGCTGCAAAGAATCCTGGTTTAAGAGTTTGTAGTGATTGGGTTGTTGGTTCTCAAAATGGTCAACAGTGTGATTATGTTCCAGTAGCATTGACTTCAAAAGCAATTTTGGCTTCAGTCACAGAACAACTTGATGGTTTAGAATTGACTGCTGCGTTAGATAAAAAAGTTAACAAATTTGTAAAGGCTGTTGATGTAGCAATTCCAAATACAACATCAGCTAAAACTGTGACAATTCCTAAAGCTCCAAAAGGAATGAGCCAAGTCGTTACAGTTGAAAACCCTGATGATTGCTCAGCAAAAGGTCGCAAAGTAAAGATTGATAAAGGTGCCCTTTGCGAAATATCTATTGCTTTGACGGTTGCAGCAGGAATTGATGTTAATGCTAAATTATTCCCATGAAACTAGCTGATCATTTTTATGTGGCCCTAGATTGCGAAAATACTGTTGAACTAGTTCAATTTTATGCCCAAATAACCGGATTAAGAATTGAAACTTTTGGTGCATCCCTTAACCAATCAGTTGAGTTTATTGAATTAAGAGACGAACAGGATATTCCAAAGTTGGCATTTCAGAGAATAGAAAATTATGTTGCCCCAACTTGGCCTACAGGAAAAGTGCCCCAACAAGCTCACCTTGACTTTGCAGTTAAAGATTTAGCAAACAGCGAAACAGAAGTATTAAAACTTGGTGCAACAAAAACACAATTCCAACCGGGAAGCCCTAAAAATGATAATTACTCCACCGAGTTCATTGTCTATTTAGATCCTGCAGGACACCCATTTTGTTTAATCCAAAGGGATTAGCTCTTAAGTTAGAAACTGTGTGAACCAGCACTTCCTGGCTGCGTTACTGGGTAAATCAAAGATGAGATTAGATAAGTGTTAATGAACAAAAATTTTAGTTATCGCGTTGAAGCAAATCTCAACTCTCATAAATCTAATCCAAAACCTTTAGGTCGAGTTGGAGTAATTTCTACTCCCCATGGAGAAATCAAAACTCCTGCATTTATTCCAGTTGGTACCAAAGCCACAGTTAAATCAGTTTTGCCTGAAAGCATTAAAGACTTAGATGCTCAAGCTGTTTTATCAAATGCTTATCACCTTTATTTGCAGCCTGGTTCCGATGTTGTTGATGAAGCAGGTGGCTTGGGCTCATTTATGAATTGGCCTGGCCCCACTTTTACAGACAGTGGTGGTTTCCAAGTTCTTTCCCTTGGTGTTGGTTACAAAAAAGTAATTGCAATGGATTCCTCAACTGTGCAAGCAGATGATGTGATGGCAACCGATAAAGATCGCCTAGCTCATGTTGATGATGATGGAGTCACATTTAAATCTCACCTTGATGGTTCCATGCATAGATTTACCCCAGAAGTTTCAATGCAAGTGCAACACAAAATTGGTGCTGACATTATTTTTGCTTTCGATGAATGCACAACACTTTTAAATACTCGAAATTATCAAGAAAAGTCATTGGACAGAACTTTTGCTTGGGCTAAAAGATGTATTTCTGAACATGAGAAATTAACTATTGAACGATCTCATCGTCCCTATCAAGCACTTTTTGGTGTTGTGCAAGGTGCCCAATATGAAGATTTGAGAAGAAAAGCAGCAAAAGATTTAGCGTCCTTAGACTTTGATGGCTTTGGTATTGGTGGCGCACTGGATAAGAATAAATTAGGCACAATTGTTAATTGGGTAAATGAAGAACTACCTGTAAATAAACCAAGACATTTACTCGGCATTGGTGAGCCGGATGATCTTTTTGTTGGAGTAGAAAATGGAGCTGACACTTTCGATTGTGTAGCAGCCTCCAGAGTTGCCCGAAACAATGCCGTCTATGGACTTGATGGAAGATTTAATATTTCTGTGAGTGCATTCAAAAGAGACTTCTCACCAATTGATGAAAGTTGTGGTTGTTACACCTGCAAGAACTACACCAAAGCATATTTAAATCATTTAATTAAAGGTAAAGAAATGCTTTCTTCCACACTATTGACAATTCATAACGAGTATTTCATTGTTAATTTAGTTGCCAAGATGAGACAAAGTATTATCGATGGCAATTTCTTCGAATTCAAAGAAGAATTCTTAGGCCGATTTTATGCGTCTAGAGAGAGTAACTAGCTTCCTTTTTCTTCACAAATTTAATCACGTTATATGTAACAGGTAGTAAAAATACTTCTAATAATGTTTTGTAAAGATATCCAAATAAGACGTAGTTAACAAAATCCCAGCCGGTGATGATTCCATAAAAAGCGATTGTGCAAAAAACTAAAGTATCTGCAAATTCACCAACGACAGTTGATCCAATTAATCGTAACCACAGTTTCTTCTCTTTAGTTCTTTCTTTAATCTTTACTAAAACATATGAATTTAAGAGTTGGCCGACTAAGAATCCACAAATACTTGCTAAAACAATTTGAGGTACAAAACCAAGTATGGATTCAAATGCTGCTTGATTTGTCCAATCTGATGCAGCAGGTGATTTCTGAACTAAAAAGAAAGTAAATGAGGCAAGTATGGCCATAGCGAATCCGGTATAGATCGCTTTTCTTGCGGCTTTAAATCCATAAACTTCACTTAAAACATCTCCCACGATGTAAACAAGTGGAAAGAGAAATGCACCACCATCTGTATAGATGGGTCCAAATTGGATGAGTTTTACAGCTCCTACATTTGAAATCAAAAGTAAGCCCACAAATGCAGCCATCAAGAATGGATAAAGACCTTTAAATTCTTGAGCAAATTGAACTTTGCTTGATTGTTGATTAGCCGTGGTCACAATTGAATATTTAACCACGGCGTACCCTAGTAGTTATATGACAACTCGCACCTACTTTGTCCGAACATTTGGTTGCCAAATGAACGCTCACGATTCTGAACGCCTTTCGGGCATGTTAGAAAGTGCTGGATACATTCCAGCAGAATCTGAAGACGCTGATGTAGTTGTTTACAACACTTGTGCAGTTAGAGAAAATGCCGATAACAAACTTTATGGAAATTTAGGAATGTTGGTTAGACAAAGAGAAAAACGTCCTGGCATGCAAATTGCTGTTGGGGGATGTCTTGCTCAAAAAGATCGTCATGAAATTTTAAGAAGAGCACCTTGGGTAGATGTGGTCTTTGGAACCCACAACTTTGGATCATTACCAGTTTTACTAGAAAGAGCTCGAATAAATAATGAAGCTCAAATCGAAATTCTAGAAGCACTTGAAGTTTTTCCATCATCACTTCCTACAAAAAGAGATTCAATACATTCCGCTTTAGTTGCAATAAGTGTGGGCTGTAATAACACCTGCACATTCTGCATTGTTCCTACTCTGCGAGGAAAAGAAAAAGATAGAAAAGCAGGCGAAATATTAGATGAGATTAATTCCTTAGTTTCTGAAGGTGTAATGGAAGTAATGCTTTTGGGTCAAAACGTTAACTCTTATGGAGTTGAATTTGGTGACAAATTTGCATTCGGAAAACTCCTTAGAGCTTGTGGGCAAATTGAAGGATTAGAAAGAGTTAGATTTATTTCCCCGCATCCTAAAGATTTCACTGAAGATGTAATTGATGCAATGGCTGAAACTCCAAATGTTATGCCTCACTTGCATATGCCACTTCAATCTGGAAGCGACAAAATATTAGCCAGCATGAAGAGAAGTTATCGCACTAGTAAATATCTAGGAATTTTAGAAAAAGTGAGAGAAAAAATTCCAGATGCTGCAATAACCACAGATATTATTGTTGGTTTTCCAGGTGAGACTGAAGAAGATTTTCAAGACACAATCAATCTAGTTCGAGAAGCTAGATTTGCTACAGCCTTTACTTACCAATATTCCAAGAGACCTGGAACTCCAGCAGCTGAAATGCCTGATCAAATCTCACCAGAAGTAATTTCTGAGAGATACAACAGACTTACTGAAGTTGTTAATGAAGTAATGCTGGAAGAAAATCAAAAACAAGTAGGAAAAATTGTTGAAGTACTAGTTACAAACCATGAAGGAAAGAAAGATGAAGCTAATGCAAAACTTTCTGGACGTGCTAGAGATAACCGATTAGTTCACTTTAATTTTGAATCTGAACAGGAAATTAGACCAGGGGATTTGGTAGAAGTAGAAATAACTTATGCAGCACCCTTTTTCTTACTTTCAGATAAACCAATTCTTAAAATCAAGAAAACTAGAGCAGGCGATATTTTTAGTGAGAGCAAAAATGTTGATAAATCAGATAAAGTACTTTTGGGCATTCCCACTTTGGTTCGGTCATAAATTTTGAAAGTAATAGCAATTGTCGGGCCTACGGCAGTAGGCAAGACCGCGCTTTCTTTAGAAATTGCAGAAAAATTCTCAGCTGAAATTATCAACGCTGATGCTATGCAAATTTATAAGGGCATGGATATTGGAACAGCTAAATTGCCTTTGTCCCAGCGAAGAGGCATTGTTCATCATCAAATAGATGTACTAGACCCAAGTGAAGAAGCAAACGTATCTCAATATCAAAAACAAAGTCGTGAAATTATCAATAATTTGCTTAACAAAAATGTACAACCAGTATTAGTAGGAGGAAGTGGGTTATACGTAAATTCAGTATTAGAAGATCTTGAATTTCCTGGAACAAACCTAGAGGTGCGGGCAAAGTATGAAGAGATTCTTGACGAAAAAGGGGTGGAAGCTCTATTTCAAATGCTCAAGGAAATAGATCCAAAAGCAGCAGAAAATATCTTGCCAAATAATGCCAGAAAAATAGTAAGAGCACTTGAGGTAAATGAAATTACTGGGAAAGCCTTTAATGCAAAACTTCCTGAACCATCACCAATTTTTTCAGATGTCCGTATCGCTTTGGATATGCCAAGAGATTTATTGGATCAAAGAATTATTGATCGGGTGCACCAAATGTTTGGAGATGGTTTTGTTGATGAGGTTAAAAGTCTTGAAAAGAACTTAAGACTTGGTAAAACTGCCTTTAGAGCTTTGGGTTATTCGCAAGTCCTTTCTCTCTTGTCAGGTGAGATAAGTGAGGACGAAGCCATAACTTTGACCATCAATGCAACTAAGAAATTCGCCCGTAGACAACTTTCCTGGTTCAGAAGAGACCCTCTAATTCATTGGCTGGATGCAACGAGCCCCGATCTCTTCGCACAATCGCTTAGACTAATTGGATGAGTGCAATCATTAATTACACCAAGGGTCATGGAACTAAAAACGATTTTGTCTTAATCGAAGACCTAAATAACACCCTCAAACTCACCGAGAAACAAATAACTCAAATATGCGAAAGAAAAAATGGAATTGGCGCTGATGGAATCTTAAGAATTGTTAAAGAGAAAGATCAATTCTTCATGGATTATCGAAATGCTGATGGATCAATTGCTGAAATGTGTGGCAATGGAGCTCGAGTTTTTGCACAATATCTATTTGTTAACAAATTAGTAGCTAATAAAGAATTTAAATTCAAGACCAGAGCCGGATTAGTTAGTGCTCAAATTCATGAACCAGGTGACATAAGTGTGACCATGGATGAGGCCAAACTTCGTGGAAAAGTTGTTGAAGTTTCCGTAAATGGCCATAAATTTAATGCCCAAGCAGTTGATGCCCCTAATCCTCACGCAGTAGCTTTTGTCCCCGATTTGGGAAGCATTGGAGATCTAAAAACCGCTCCAGTTGTATCTCCAGCAGAAGTATTTCCAACCGGAGTAAACGTTGAATTTGTTACAAAAATTACTGATGATCATGTAGCCATGCGTGTACATGAGCGAGGAAGTGGTGAAACTCTTTCTTGCGGCACAGGAGCCTGCGCAGTTGCTGCGGTTGTGCGTGAACAAAGTGGACAAAAGATTAATAGCATCCAAATTGATTTACCAGGTGGAACTCTCCAGATAACTTTCATTGATGGAAAAATGATTATGAGAGGACCTGCTGTTTTGGAAGAGACTGGAACATTACCTGAAAGTTGGTTCACGAATTAAATATGGCTGAATCATTTGATACTGGCCAATTAGATTTACAAGATCGCGCTGCATTAAGGCGAGTTACTTCATTTTCAACAGAACTTCAAGA